>JBJKRD010000536.1:0-10042 GCA_046704925.1 Opitutaceae bacterium
TCCCTGACCCAAAAAAGTGCGAAGTGCCCGCCGGGCCGGCGCCATCGGCCCGAATCGGGCCGTCGGTGCCCGCGGCCATCGTCCGGAAACCGGGTTGATCGCGCCGGGAGATCCGCCCCGCCGTGAAAGGCGACCGCGACCAGCCCGGGGCGGTGATTCTGGATGGCGGACACAGCGGCGTCGTCGCGGCCCGCAATCTCGCGGCGCAGGGCGTGCGGGCGTGGGTCTTCGCCGGGGCCACGACGGTTGCGCGATTCTCCCGATCGGTGAGCGGCTTCGCCCACTGGCCGCGGGGAATCCCGGCCGACGACCTGCCCGCGCAGTTGGCCGCGATGGCCGACCGACATCATCTCCGGGGGTCGGTGCTGTTCCCGATTGACGACGAGCACCTGCGGGCGGTGGCCCAGCAGCGTCAGCGGCTGGCGGCCCACTTTGTTTTCACCCATCCGTCGTGGGAGACGATCAGGATTCTTTACGACAAACGGCTGACCTGCCGCCTGGCCCTCGAGGCCGGGGTGCCCATGCCCCGCACCCACCTGCCCGGTGGCGCCGGGGGGTGCGCCGCCCTGGAGGTGGAATTTCCGGTCGTCCTCAAGCCGGCGATCAGTTCGCGTTTCGCCCGGTTCACCCAACAAAAGGCCTACCGGGTCGACGACCGGCGGAGGCTCCGCGAGTGCTTCGAGCAGATGGCCCAAACGATCGGGCCCGCCGAGGTGATGGTGCAGGAGCTGGTGCCGGGGCCGGCAAAGAATCTGTACTCCTTCGCGGGCTATTTCCGGAACGGCGAGCCCGTGGCCGGGGTGGCGGCGCGACGCCCCCGGCAGTGGCCGAGTGATTTCGGCTGGTTCAGCACTCTGGTGGAGACAGTCGACGTGCCGGACCTGCGGGAGTTGGCGGGCCGGCTGCTTCGGGTCATCCGGTACACCGGTCTCGCCGAGGTGGAGTTCATGTGGAATGAGCGCCGGGCGCGTTTTGAACTGCTGGAAGTAAACCCCCGATTGTGGGCGTGGCACGGGCTCGCGATCGCGGCGGGACTCGACCTCCCGTACCTGGCCTACGCCGACGCAATCGGAAAGACGCCGCCCCGGCCCGCCCCGCCGCGGGCGGCGAAATGGATCATGCCGCGGGCCGATCTGCGGGTGGCGGCCCGCGGGCTCTGGGCCCGCGAATTGGGGGTGGGGCAATACCTGGCCTCCCTGCGTGGTCGGAAGACCTGGGCGCTCTTTTCCTGGTCCGACCCCTGGCCGTCGGTCGCCAAGCCGTTGCTGGGCCTTGGGGCCCGCCTGCGGCGCCTCCTCTCGCCAAGCGCCGGGCGGCGGCCGGGCCGGGTCGGCCCGGAGGTCGGGGCGGGCGGCCGGGCCGCCGAATTTCCCCAACCGTCAACTCCCTCCAACCCATGAGATATCTGCGCTTCGCCCTGGCCGTGATGGCGGGCACGATCGTCCTGGCCGCCCAGGAAACCCGGACCGAAATCACCAGCGCGCCGAATGTCCCCGACGCCCGCCCGAACCGCGACGCGGTGCCGCCCGCCTACGCGGTTCCGGGGAAATTTGCGCGCGTGGTGGTCGTGCGGTTGAAGTTCGACACCGACCTGCTGGCCGGCCTCGAGGACGTCGTCCGCGAACAGAAGATCCGCCAGGCGGTGATTCTCGCGGGCCTGGGCTCCGTCCGCGGTTACCGCTACCACACGGTGAGCAACCGCGACTTTCCCTCGCAGAACACCTTCGTGTCGAATCCCACCGGCCCGGCCGACCTCGTCAGCGTGAACGGGTACGTGATTGACGGCCGGGTCCATGCCCACGTGATGTTCGCGGAGGGCGACCGGGCGTTCGGCGGCCACCTCGAGCGCGGCACCCCGGTGTTCACCTTTGCCATCGTGACCCTGGGGGTGCTGGACGACGCGACGAATTTCGATCGGCTGGACGACAAGACCTATCGCTGACCGGCGCGCCCGGCCGGTTATCAGCCCCGTTTCTGCCCCGGAGCCTCCGGGCCGCCGCATAAGCGGCCCGAACATCCCCAAAAATGAGTGTTCGGCGAACGTGCATCGACCCGCGATGCGGCGTAAGGAATTCGCCGATCCTGTCGATGCCGCCGTGTTCCCGATCACGGGTGGGCAGGCTGGCGGGGCCCCGGAGGTCCGGCAGCGCGTCGGCTTCGGCGGGAGAAAGGATGCAAACCGCCAATCGTACAGTCCGATTTTTCGACCCGTTGACCCGGACCGCCGTGCGGTCCATTTGTTCGCGCTGAGTTGCGTGGCCGTCGTTCGGTCCGGCACCGATGGCGGCCCCGCCGCGCGGCAAACCACCCTGCACCCCGCAAGAAACCAGACGCCGCGTCGTCCACCCCGATGACGGTTTACCCATCGCCCCAGGTCGCCCCCGGGCCGATCCCACGCCGGGGCCTTCCCGGCCGCGTTCCGTTTTGAGGCGGATACGCCGTCTGCGCCGCCCAATCTACGGCGACGCGCCTTTTCCCCCAACCCTCCGTTCAGACCAGACTCCCATGAAATCCGTCGACGATTCCTCGTGCCGCGTTCGCCGGGTGCCCCGGCGCCTTGCTCTTTGGTCCCTGGTTTTGGCCTCCTGTCTGCTGCTGCCCTCCGCCGCCTTCGGCGCGTTCGGTTACACGGACAACGGCACCGCCTTCGTCGTCGACACCGGCGCCGGGTTGGTCTTCCAGGTCAACAAGACCAACGGCAACATCACGTCCATCGTCTTCAACGGCACGGAGTACAACGGGCCGTCGGGGAAAGGGTCGGAGATCGCCTCCGGCCTCGGGACCCCCACCACGGTCACGGCGACCAGCGACGGCTCGACCTACGTGATGATCACGCTGCAGACGGACCCGAGCAACGGGGTGGTCTCCGATCTCACCCAGTACCTCGTCGTGCGGAACGGCGAGAACACGATCTACCTGGCCACCTATCCGACGGCCGAGCCCAACGTCGGCGAACTGCGCTGGATCACGCGGCTCAACTACGATCTGCTGCCGAACGGGCCGGCGCCCTCCGACAACAACGGGACGACCGGGGCCATCGAAAGCTCGGATGTGTTCGGACATTCCGACGGCACCACGACCTCGAAATATTACGGCGACGACGTCACCCACGGCAAGGACCGCGCCATGGATCTCACCTATTGCGGGGCGACCGGCACCAACGTCGGCGTGTGGATGGTGTTCGGCAATCGCGAGAGCAGTTCGGGCGGGCCGTTCTTCCGCGACATCGAGAACCAGGGCGACGGCGCCGGCTCGGACCAGGAGGTCTACAACTACATGAATTCGGGGCACAATCAGACGGAACCCTACCGGATGAACGTGCTGCACGGGCCTTATGCCCTCGTGTTCACCACCGGTACGCCGCCGACGCTGCCGATGGACTTCTCCTGGATGGGCGGTCTGGGCCTCACGGGCTGGGTCGGCGCCTCGGGGCGCGGCGCGGTCAGCGGCACGGCCACGGGTGTCCCCGCCGGGATTCAGGGCGTGGTCGGCTTCGCCAACGCCGATGCGCAGTATTGGGCGGTGATCAACCCGGCCGACGGCAGCTACACCTGCTCCGGCATGAAGCCGGGGACCTACACGGCCACGCTCTACAAGGGCGAGCTGCAGGTCGCGACCGACACCGTGACCGTCGCCGCCGGCACGACCACGCCGCTCAATCTGACCTCCACCGAGCCGAAGCCGTCGGTCATCTTTCGGATCGGCGACTGGGACGGCACGCCGGCGGGACTGCTGAACGGGGGCAACATCTCCCGCATGCACCCTTCCGACGTACGGAACGCCAGCTGGGGGCCGGTGACCTACACGGTGGGCGCGGATACGCCCGCGGAGTTTCCCGCGATCCAGATGCGCGGGGCGAACAGTCCGACGACCATCAGATTCAACCTGGCGGCGAACCAGATCGTCGCCCTGACGCTGCGTATCGGGATCACCTGTGCCTATAACAGCGGCCGGCCGCAGATCGTGGTGAACGGTGTCACCGCCTCACCCAGCTCGCCAGGCGCCTCCAGCCAGCCCAGTTCGCGCAGCTTCACCATCGGCACCTATCGCGGCAACAATGCGCTGTTCACTTATTCGATTCCGGCCAGCGCCCTGGTCATCGGCGCGAACACCCTGACCATCAATCCGATCAGCGGCTCGACCGATCTCAGCGCCTGGCTGAGCGCCGGCTGGGTGTACGACGCCGTCGAACTCGACGGCCCGATCGCCGCCCCCACGATCACCTACGTCGGCGGCAGTCCGCTCGTGGTCAGCGGCACGGCGGCGCCGTTCGACACCGTCGCGCTCACGGTGGATGGCGCCACCCCGGCTGGCACCGCCACGGCCACGGCCGACGGCACGTGGTCGATCACGGTCAGCGGGGCGTTGACCGCCGGCTCCCACAGTTTCACCGCGGTGGCGGGCGATGACAATGGCAACACGGGCCCGGCGTCGGCGCCGTTCGTGATCGACACCAGCCTCACCATGCCCGTGATCACGGGCGCGGTGGGTGATACCGGCACCTGGTCCAGCGGGGCGACGACGTCGGACCGGGTGTTCACCTTCGAGGGCACGGCCGGGCCGGGCGCGAGCGTGACCGTCACCCGCCTCGGCGTCGGCGCGATCGGCACGGTCACCGCCGACGGCGGCGGCAACTGGAGCTTCGATTACACCAGCGTTTCGCTGCCGGACGGCGTGAACCGCTTCTACGCGACCGCGACGAGTGGCGGCGCCAGCGGCCCGTCGTCGCCGGTGTTCACCCTGAACCTGGCGGGGCAGCCGCGAATTTCGATCGTGCGCTACAATCCGGCGCAAAAGGTGATCCCGAACACCGTGGCCAGCGTGGTGTTCCGCGTGACCTTTAACACGACGGTGAACAACGTCACCACCGGGGCTTTCAGCGTGGCCGCCACGGGGACGGCGGCCGGCACCGTGACCGGGGTCTCCGCCGCCAGCGGCTCGGTGTTTGACGTCACGGTGGGCGGAATCTCCGGTACCGGTGACCTGAAGTTGATCCTCAATCCGGCCAATGGCATCACCGATTCCGGGGGCAATCCGGAGGCGGGATACACGGCCAGCCAGATTTATACGCTGGTGGTCCCGACCACCGGCAGCGGCGTCTGGTTGCAGCCCGCGAGCGGCGGCGTCTGGAGCAACGCGGTGAACTGGCTGAATGCCGTCGTCGCCGACGGCAGTGCCAACGGCGCCGACTTCAGCGCGCTCGACCTGACGGGCGACAACACGGTGCATCTCGACTCGGCGCGGACGCTCAACAGCCTGACTTTCGGTGACACCGACCCGGGCACGCCGGCGAGCTGGGTGCTCGATAACGATGGGGTGGCCGGCAACTCGCTGACCCTGGCCGGCGCCGCTCCGACCATCACGGTCAACGCCCTCGGCTCCGGCGCCACGACGACGATCAGCGCGCTGGTGGCCGGCACCGACGGCTTGACCAAGGCCGGGGCGGGCACCCTCGTCCTGACCGGGGCCGAACCGCTCACCGGACCGTTGAATGTGAGCGCGGGTCTCCTGCAGTTGGCGCCCGGTGGCATCCTGAACCTCGCGAGCAACCCCGTCGACCTGGCGCTCAACACGCAACTCCAGGTCGAGGGCGGCTCGTTCGCGACCGACGGATTGGTCACGGCGGTCACCAGTTCGTTCGTTGTCGACAGCGGCACCGCCAGCCTGGCGAACTTCCGGACGAATTCGGACTTCAGCGGGGCGCTGCGCGTCAATGGCGGCACCTTGGTCGTCGGCGACGTCAACATCCAGCGCAACGGCGGCAGCTCGCCCGACTACAACTCCGGCTTCGTGGTCACCGGCGGCTCGGCCACCGCCGCCACCATCGAGCTGGGGTCGAAGAATTCCTATGGCGCGATGTCGCTCGAGGGCGGTGCGCTGACCGTCACGGGCCCGATCACGATCGGGTACCAGGCGACCGGCGGTCGTGGCGGCGCGATGCGCGTCCTGAATGACGCGGTATTCACTGCCGCGGACCCGACGCTCGGCATCGTGATGTGCCGCAAGAGCGGCTCGAACGCCAACAACGTGGCCACGGCCGCGTTCACCGGCGGCACCAGCACGGTCGAGAAATTCACGCTCGGCTACGATGCGACCGTGACCGCGGGTTCCGCCACGATCAATGTCAACGGTGGCACCCTGTATCTCGGCAGCGGCGGCATCGTGAAGAACGGTGCGTCCGGGATGGCCACCAACCTCAACTTCAGCAGCGGGGTCGTCGGGGCCAAGGCCGATTGGTCGACCGCGCTGCCGGTCAACCTGCCGGGCGGTGGCAACGTCACCTTCCAGGCCGCCAATGCGTCGGCCGATCCGTTCAACATTACCCTGAACGGGGTGGTCGGCGGCGCGGGCGGATTCACCAAGACCGGCGGCGGCACGCTCACCCTGGCCGCGGGCAACACCTTCAGCGGCTCCGTCAACCTCAACGAGGGCGTGCTCCGCGTCCTCGGCAGCCTCGGTGGCGGCGGGACGGTGAACCTCAATGGCGGCACCCTCGTCGGCACGGGCAGCGTCGCCAAGCCGGTCGTGCTCAACACCGCCACCCTCACGCCCGACGCCTTGTCGAGCTTCGCGCTCAACGGGCCCTCGCTGACCTGGAACGGCGGCGGCCAGCTCGCTTTCGCGATCGGCGCCAACGGCGTGTCCGGCCGGTTGGCGCTGGCCGGCGCGCTGCTCAAGGGGTCGCCCGGGGCCTATGTGGTCACATTCATCCCGGGCGCCGGTTTCGCCGCGGGCAATACCTATACGCTGGCCACGTTCGCCTCGACGACGTTCAGCGCCGGCGACTTCACCGCCGCCGGTCTGCCGCCGGGCTATGTGGCCGTCTTTTCGGTCACCGGCACGAGCCTGGAGGTCACGATCAAGGCTGTTGCCACGGTCACGCTCGGCGACCTGGTCCAGGCCTACGACGGCACGCCCAAAATGCCGACCACGACCACCGATCCCGCGGGCCTCACGGTCGTCCTCACCTACGATGGCGGTGCCATCGCGCCGACCCTGCCCGGCAGCTATGAAGTGGTCGCGACGATCGTCGATCCGATCTACGCGGGCACTGCCAGCGGCACGTTCGTCATCACCGTCACGGCCCTGAGCAACCATGCCCCGGTGCTCAACGGCGACATCGACGGCTCCTGCCAGGTGTTGCTCCCGGAGAACGTCACCCTCAACAGCTCCATGGTGTCCGGCGACCTGCTCGTACCCGGGACGCCGACGGTGCGGCTGAACGGCCACCCGACCTACGGCAGCACGGTCGACAGCTCCGGCGATCCGTTGCCGTCCGGCTACACGATCACGCTGAACGGCAACGCCATCCTCCGGCATGTCGTCCGCCGGGTCGATCCGATTGCCCTGCCGGTCGTTGGTCCGCCGCCGGCCCCGACGGGCACGGTGGATGTAATAATCAACACCTCCGGCCAGACGGTGGGCGATTTCGGCACGCTGCGCAACCTGACGCTCAACGGCAACGTGGGCAATGTGGCCGTGCCGCCCGGGACTTACGGAGCATTCACGGTCAACGGGGGATCCGGCCTGGTCCTGGGGGTCGAAGGGGCCACCGAGCCCGCAGTCTACGACCTCCAGAGGCTCACGCTCAACGGCCAAGCCCAGATCCAGTTGGTCGGACCGGTGGTGCTCACCCTGGCCAATGGCGTCGCCCTCAACGGGAGTGTCGGCGTCAGCGCCCATCCGGAATGGCTGCTGCTGCAGATTGCCCAGGGGGGCGTGACCCTCAATGGCGGCGCCGTGCTCCACGGTGACGTCATCGCGCCGTCCGGTACGGTGATCATCAACGGCAACAGCGCCCTGTACGGCACCGTCACCGCCGATCGCCTGACCATCAACGGCAGGGGTTTGCTCAGCGAGGTCTTCCCCTGAAGCCGCGCCGACGGCGCAGCTGGTCGCCGGGCCCCGCCTCGGGCGAAGGTCCGGCGGCCCGGGCGGCGCCGGTCACGACCACTGGTTGACCAGGATGTTGCGCAGGCGCTGGTGGACGCCGGGCGGAATCTGTCGCGAAAAGATCACCCGGTTGCCCGGCGTGATGGCGACGTAGCCGCGCGACACCCCGGCGTCGCGGAGGATCTCGGCGACATGTTCCCGGGCCTGGACCTCAAGGTGACCCCGGCGCAGCTCAAGCCGGTCGCCCTGAATGCGGATGAGCGTGGCCGCATGCGGCGGCGGCAGCCGACCCGACCAGAACAGGGCCAGGGCCGCCAGCAACAGGACAACGATCGCCGCCGCCAACATGGGTTCAACCTGTCCGGAAGACCGGCGCAGGGCAATCCGCCATGCCGTCAGCTCTGCGTTTCCTCGCGGAGATGCTGGATCTGCTCTTGGGTGCGACGGACGGAGTCGAGCTGGCGCGACACGATCGTGCGGGCGTCCGGCATGAGGCGTTGCACGTCCAGCGCCTTCGCGTAGGCGTCCAGGGTCGCCTGATCGCCGCGTTCGCATTCCGCCAGCACGGCCGGGGTATCGTGGCGGGCGACCGCGTCGCGGAGCTTCGCCCAGCGGCGCGCCGCGAGGTCCGCGGCCGCCAGATCCTCGTCGGCGCCGCCAAACCGCTCGGCCAAGTCGCGCAACTCGCGGAGAAAGGCGGCGCGCTGCTCGCCGATGACGATCAGCAACGGCTTCAATCGCGTGTCCGTGACCTCGGCGGCGGCCGTGGCAAAACCGGACCGGCTCCCGCCGCAGGTGGCAATGAGGCCGCCCAGCACGGTCAGCGTATTCATCTGCTCAATGGTCATAGCGGCCCCAACATACGCGTTTCGGTGCGTTCTTCATCCAAACGCGGAAATTGGCGCGAAAGGCCGGGCCGGATCCGGCCGGCGCGTGTTGCTTCCCGCCGGCTAAGGCTTGACCGGGGTGCCGCCGACCGGCGAGCTTGGACCATGTCCTCATTGTGCCGCCGGCTGGCGGTTGCCGGCCTTGCGCTGTCGCTCCTGGCGGCGGCCGGTCGCGGGCTGGAATTCACGGTCACGATCGATCCGGCGGTGCGGTCGGCGCCAGCCAGCGGGCGCCTCGTGCTCTACCTGATTGCCGACTCCGCCAGGGATCTGGCTGGCTCCACGCCCATCGACGGCCCGTTTTGGGGGCGGCGCCAGCCGTTGTTCGGCATCGACGTCCGCGGTCTCCGGCCGGGAGCGCCGGCGGTGGTCGACCAACACGCCGACGCCTACCCGGTGCCGTTGGCACAACTCCCCGGGGGCGGCTACCGCGTGCAGGCCGTGCTCGATCTGCACCACGACGACAGCCAGTGGCGGCGGGAGCCCGGCAACCTTTATTCCGATCCGGTGGCCTTTCAGGTCGGCGGGCCCGGGGCGCCGGCCGTCGTCGCCCTGCGGCTGACGCACGCGGTGACGCCGGTGCCGCTGCCGGAGGTGCCGGGGGTCGACGTGGTCACGGTCCATTCGCGGCTGCTTTCTGCCTTCTATCACCGGGAGATCGAACTCCGCGCCGGGGTGGTGCGGCCGGTCGGATACGACCAGCAGCCGGAACGCCGCTATCCGGCGGTCTACGAGATCCCGGGATTCGGCGGCGACGAACGCGGCGCGTTTGGCCACGCGCGGGCCCGGGCGAAATTCCCGCCCGGATCGACCGACGCCCGGCTGGCCCGCGACGCGTTCTGGATCGTGCCCGACCCCGAGTCGGGCAACGGACACACGCTTTTTGCCGACTCCGCGAACAATGGCCCGCGGGCGCGGGCCCTCGTCGAGGAACTCATCCCGGCGCTCGAGGCCCGCTACCGGCTCGTCGCCGCGCCGGCCGCGCGGCTGCTGCGCGGACACTCCTCGGGCGGGTGGGCGGCCCTCTGGCTGGCGCTGAATTATCCGCGCATGTTTGGGGCCGCCTGGGTGCTGTCGCCGGATCCCGTCGACTTCCGCCGGTTCCTCACCGTCGACATTTACCGCCAGGCGAACATGTACGAGGCGCCGGGGCCGGACGGAAAGCCCGTGGCCACGCCCAGCTTCCGTTCGCGTGACGGCGGCACGAACGCCGTCCGCTGGGAGAACGGCATCGAGGCGGTGCTGGGCCCGCATCGCACCTC
>JBJKRD010000537.1:0-3181 GCA_046704925.1 Opitutaceae bacterium
TTGGCACGGTTCATGCTCGTTTGTATTCCAAGTCTGTAAAGGGCAAACCCGTCGAAAGACGGGGACGCAAAGCTTCCGGTCTAAAGGGCGCCGTTTCCCTATGACAGCGGGGTTGCCGGGCGGGTGCAATACCTGACTCTCATTCCTGAGAGTTCTGTTTCGACCTCCCTGCTCTTCGCTTCATTAGGGAATGCCTCGGTTGACCGGCCTTGTCGGCAACCAAACAAAAAGGAGAAACAAATGGCAAAGTCCTCATGCAAAGCACGTGGTGTTCTGTTGGTCCTGATGGTGTTGGCGTTAATGGCCGGCTGCAAGATCGGCGGTGGAGGCGGCGGCTCGTCCTCCTCTTCGTCATCGGCGGTTTCGGGGGTCACCACGCCGACCACCGTCTCCGTGGTTACAGCCAACAACGCCAATTGATCAAGGGGAGAAAACCATGAAATCCAATGTTATCGGCCGGCGCTGGCTGGCCATCGTTATCGGCGCGGCCTGTCCGGCGCTGGCATACGCGACGCCGCCCGCCACGTCCTCCTACATGACGGATACTCAGAACAGTTATGTCCAGGACCAGACCGCGGAAGGCATCAAGCAGGTCAATTCGATCATGTGTTATATCGGCGCCATGTCGCCGGCCGCCATGGTCAACCAAGGCAATTACATAGCGCTGGTCGATCAGACCAAATGCGACGGCAACGAGGACAGCGCCAACAACTCCGGTTCCGACAGTTCGGGTTCCACCGCGTCGCAATACGCCACGGCGACCGTGAATTCGAGCCGCCTGTCCAACAGCGACCCGATGATCGGGAAGGTCTGGGTCGACCAGAATCAAAGCGGGCAACAGATGACGATTTTCGCTCACGCCTCCGTCACCGACGCCCCGACCACGACCAACCCCTACGGAACGTTCCGCCTGGATTACTGCGGCGCACCGGCGAGCGGTGGTTCCTGCATGTTCAACGGTTTCATCGACGCCAGTTCCAGCGGTTTGAGCTACTACGAAACGGGCACGCAGGGCGGGGGAAGCCGGACAATCGCCATGACGCTGAACGCCAACGGCACGACCTCGGGCAACGGCAAGATGTCGATCGATCAAACCGGCGGCGGTGGCTCATCCAGCACGGTCTTCACGTTCGCCTACAACTCCACCTATTTCTTGCGCGATGACGGCGTCAATCAGCAGTGCTTCAGCCGCGATGCCTCGGACCCCGCCACGGGCTATTCCGTGTGGCGTTACGGCCTGTACGATGCCACGACCGGCGCACGGATCACGCGCAACTCCGGATTCCCGATCCAGTACACCACGGGCGGCACGACTTACCAGGGATACATGGGATATTACGGATTATGGCTGCCCCAGGACGCGCTGAGCACGGTGGCTTCCGGCTCCACGGTTCAGAAGGTGGCCTACAGCTCGGGTACCGCGTCGACGACCAACTACACCCTGTTCATGGCCGGAGGCAAGCTGACCAAGTACACCAAGGCGGCGACGACACTCGCGGCGATCGATCAGATTCGCTTCAGCTTCTGGGCGTCGGCGTCCACCGCTCCGTCCGGCTGGGGTACGACCACTCCGGCATACAGCGCCAACTCGAGCTATGAGATGTACTGGGACAATGCCAACTCGCAGTTCGTCATCACCGGGGTGCAGAGCTGCGGCAGCAACGGATGTCAGATGGCGAGCCTGTCGTCACCCGTGCCCGTGCCGGTGAGCTCTTCCTACTGGAGTACGAACTATCCGTACGGCATCGGCGGGTGGTCGCAATCGCTCGGCGGGCAGCTGTCCATCGACACCACGAGCCTCTCGGGAGCCACGGTGGTGGTCTACCGGACCGCGAACGTGGTCTATCCGTCCGATTACGCCGCCATCGGCAGTCTCGAGTGTATCGCGGACTGCCCGACGGCCAGCGGCATTGCGGCGCTCCTCGGCAACACCGCGTCGACGCCGTTCGGCTCCACGGCGGGCAATTATGCCCCGACCGCGGCCGCGAACCTGGTGACGTATTCCCTCGACCCGACCACGGGGAACCTGATCGACGCCTCCTCGTCGCCGGTCACGACCAACTCCACCTCGCTGACCGGGCAGTTTCAGTCGGGTATCCGTTCTGGCGAACTGTTTGCGGCGACGGACGCCGCCATGGTCGACACCGCGGACGGCGATGCGGGCGGCGTCGCGGACGGGATCTATAACGCCCCCAGCGTGGATTCGCTCAACGTCTATTACGTCTGGGAGACCGGTCCCAACGCCTGGAACCAGTTCTCGGCGCTGGAGGATTCGAGCAACACCTTCGTGCAGTTCGACCCCCCGCTGAACGTGAACTTCACCGTGCCGACAGGGGCCGCCTACGGAAGTTACGCGGGCAAGACGATGGTGCTCCAGTACAACGGCTTCGGCGATCTGTTCGGCATCCCCGGCGAGTGCGTGTCGCCCGTCGATAACACCCCGGTGGACTGCACCACCACCAACGCGCGGTACGTGCCGGAATTCTCCATTCCCTTCGACGCGACCACCGGCGTCGTCACCAGCGGCTCGACGACTTACCTGGTCAAGTGGCTGGACCGTGAAATCCGGCTGCCGGTGAAGACCGCCGCCGATTGCACCACCGCCGGGCTGACTCTGCCGTCCTCGGTCACCCTGCCGACCGCCTCCGGCCTGCAGGATCCGTCGAGCGCCTCGTCCAGCGTCTATATCGGCGCCAAGCCGACGGTGACCGACGCACCGCGCGTGATTCAGGGGGTCGTACAATACTGAACACGGCTAGCTGCTGATCCCAAGGGGGCGCTCATGCGCCCCCTTGTTTTTTCCACGCAGACCAATTTGTCTGTGCGCCCCGACTGGTTCCCGACCCGCCCGTGTTCATCTCATCCGCAAGCTTCACTGCCGCGTCGCGGTCCGCCTGCGGCGGTCCAGATCAGTTCCCGACTAATTTGTCTCGTACGCGCTCCAGCTTGCCGCGCACCTCGCCGGCCAGCCCCGTGATCGCCGGGTTGTCGGTGAGCTTGAGCACGGCGATGGGGTCCATGAAGCCGACGTTGATCTTCCGGTCCGGCTGCTCACGCACCACCACGTTGCACGGCAGCAGCAGCCCGATGTCCGGGTCGGCGCTGATGGCCTGGTGCGCCAGCGGCGGGTTGCAGGCACCGAGGATGCGGTAGGGCCTGCCCTCGACGCCGAGCTTGGCCT
>JBJKRD010000538.1:0-3658 GCA_046704925.1 Opitutaceae bacterium
GTCCAGGCTGGTCAGGCTCGCGCGCTTGACCACACCGATGATGCGCGCCCATTTCGTGTTCGGACCGGGAGGCCCGGAACCCGGCGTCAACTCCTGGCCCACCACGAGGCGCCCGGGGAAATAGCGGCTGGCGAAGTTCTCATCGACGATCACCACCGGGTTTTTGCGCATGTCATCGGCGTCGTTGAACGCGCGCCCCGCCAGCACCGGAATGCCCATGGTGGCGAAGAAATCCGACGAGACCGGGTAGGCGATGACGGTGGGCTGGCTGTCGCCCTCCGTCAGCGGCTGGCCGCGCACGACGATGGGCTGGACGCGATAGGTCGGCGCCAAGGTGAAGCCGGACACTTCCGCCACGCCGGTCACGCCGGGGATTTCCCGGAACGACTCGAGGATGCGCCGCTGGATGTCCAGGTTGGCGGCGGCATCCGCATACCGGCCCGGCAGGGCGATCCGGCCTTGGACGATGTGGGCGGCGTCGAATCCCGGGTCGACCGCCATGACCTTGGCGAAACTGCGGATCAGCAGACTGGCGCCCACCAGCAGCATGGCCGCCACCGCGACCTGGACGATGATCAGCAGTCCGCTGACGGCGCGGGCACCTCCGCCCGCCGACGAGCCGCGGGTGGCGCCGATGCGGGTGGCGCCCCGCCACACCAACTGCCGCGGCAGCAGGCCGAGGAGCAGCGCGATCCCGAACGCCACCGCCAGGACGACGCCGACGACCCCGGGATCCAGGGTCACCGGCGGCGCGGTGCGGACCAGCCGCGGCAAATAGCCATTGAATACGCGCAGGATCGCCCCGGCGAACCCGAGCCCGGCCAGCACGGCGGCCCCGGTGAGCAAGAGGCTCTCGGCCAGCATCGGCCGCATCAGCGCGGCGCGACCGGCCCCCAAGGCGGCGCGAATCGCCAGCTCGTTCTGGCGGGCGTTGGCCCGGGCCAGATAAAGGTTCACCACGTTCACGCAACCGATCAGCAGCACGAACAGGGCGCCGGCCTGCAGCAGCCCCAGGGCCTTCGTCTGGTCGAGCGCGCCTTCCACGCGCAGCCGGCTCATCGCCAGCCGCAGGCCGTCCGCCTCGACGAACGCGCGCAGGCGCGGATTCGCCACCTCCTGCCGGAATCGGCGCTCGAGCGTCGTCAGTTGCGCCAGGCCCGCGCCGGGCGCCACGCCGGGCTTCAGCCGCCCGTAGAGGATCGCGTCGTTCACGTACCGCGCCTGCGGGTTCAGGTAGGCGGGCGGCGGCGCGTAGGGCTGGAAGAAACAGGTCGTGTTCCAGAGCGCCTGCAGGCTGCGCGGCGCCACGCCGATGATCGTGTAGACCCCGCCGGGCGGCCCGATCTCGCGCCCGATGACGCCCGGATCGGCGTGATAGTGGCTTTCCCAGAAGGACTGGGTGATCACGAGGACGTGCTCCTTGCCCGGCGTGTCCTCGTCCGGTGTGAAAAAGCGTCCTAGCACCGGGGTGACGCCGAGTACGGAGAAGAAGTCGGGCGACACCCAGTCGTTTTCGACCCGGACCGGCGCACCCTCGTCGTCGAGCGTGAGGTTCTCTGGCTTGATCAGGGCGAAGCCGGCAAAGAGGTCCGCGTGGGCCTTGAAGTCGCGGTATTGCGCCTCGCCGGACTGGATGACCTGCCCGTTCTTTTCGGCGACGTTGGTGATGCGCACGAGCTGCCCGGGAGCCGGGAAGGGCAGCGGCTTCAGCACGAGCGCGTAAAGCGCGGAGAGGATCGCGGTGTTGGGCCCGATGCAGACGACGAGGGTGAGGAACACCGCCAGGCTGAAGCCCGGCGCCCGCCGCAACGCCCGGCCCGCGAGGCGGAACTCGCGGCCCCAGGTTTCGATCGCGTGCCACCCCCTCCGGGGCACGCTCAGGCCATGGCCTGCATCAGGCGGGCGGACGTCCGCGGAGGGCATGAGGCAAAGCTGGCCTGTTCCGCCCCAAGGGCAAACTTTGGGTCAGTTCGCGGGTCGCGTCGAGACGCGGGACGAAAAGGCAGGCGGCGGCGAGTAACCGGCAGCGAGTAGACGCCCCGGCTCTCGATACGGACGGTCGGAACTTCCTTATTCGGCAATCGGCACTCGCCACCCGGCAATCTCCTCACTCCGCCCGCAGCGCCACCACCGGGTCGACCTGAGCGGCGCGCCGCGCCGGCAGCCACGCCGCCACCAGAATCACGGCGAGCAGCACGGCCAGGGCGCCGGCGAAGGTCGCCGCCGGAAACGCGCCCGCACCATAGGTGAAATCGGGCATTTCGGCGCTCAGGACCAGGCGCGCGAGCAGCACGGAGACCGCCCCGGCGCCGGCCAGACCGAAGGCGGCGCCCCACGCCACCGGCCGCAGGGTTTGGCGCAGCACGAGCGTTACCAGATCCCGTTTCTGCGCCCCGAGCGCCAGCCGGACGCCGAACTCCCGGGTCCGCCGCGCAACCGTGAACGAGACGACGCCGAAGATGCCGACGGCCGCGAGGGCCAGGGCAAGGGCGCCCAGCAGCGAGGCAATGTTGGCCGGGGCCTTCGCCATCAACCACTGCACCCGCATCGGTCCTTCCTCCATGGTCCAGACAGCGGTCTGCGCTTGCAGCAGCGGATTGAGGTCGTGCAGCGCGGCATAAATCGACGGAATCGCGGCTTCCGGGGGTCCGTAAGTGCGTACCAGCCAGCCCGCGGTCGCCGCCTGGGGGAAGAACAAATCCACATCGTCAACCCGGGACAGGAGCGTGAAGCGCGCATCCTGGACGACACCGATGACGGTGAATGGGGCCGCGGACATACCGGCCCCGGCGCGTCGGGGCAAGTGGAGGCTGCGGCCCAGCGGATCCGCGCCGGGCCACAGGTGATGCGCGGCCGATTGGGTGATGATAACCACTGGGGCCGCGGCGGCGACTTCCTGCGGCGAAAACAGCCGGCCCGACAAGAGGCGCAATCCGAGGGTGGAGAAATAGTCGCGGGCGACGTGCATCGCCACGCAGCCGTTCACCCACCGGCCGTCGTCGGTGACATAGGGGCTGATGGAATGGCCGGCGAACGGCGCGCGGTCGGCCCCGGCAACCGCGATGACGCCGGGCACCCGCCGCAATTGCGCGTCGATGTCACGGGCCGTCCGCTGTTGTTCCGCCGGGCTGGGCGCCGCCGTGCTCAGGTTGGACCAAACCACCACGCCGAGCAGATGGCGCGCATCGAATCCCGGATCGGTCGTGAGGACGCGGCCGGCGCCGCGCAACAGCACGCCGGCCCCGGCGAGGAGCAGCAGGCTGGCCGCGACCTGCAGCGCGAGCAGGCGGTTGCGTCGCCCGAAGACCCCCCGCAGCGCCTGATCCCCCGGGAGTCGCGCGAGAGCCGCCTTCACGTTGACATTGGCGCCGTGCCAGGCGGGCCGGAGGCCGACCAGCAGCCCCGCGAGCAACGCCATGACCAGCGTGTAGGCAAATACGTGCGCGTCCGGCGCGAGGTCGAAGAACAGGCTGAAGGTTCCGCGGGTGACGGTCCGCGCGAAGGTCGTGATCCAGACGCGGATTCCCTCGCACGCCCACCAGGCGAACAGAAAGCCCACCGCTCCGCCGAGCAGACCGAGCAGCACGCTTTCGGCGCAGAGTTGGCGCAGGAGCCGGCCGCGGCCGGCGCCCAGCGCGCGTCGCAACGCGAGTTCATG
>JBJKRD010000539.1:0-13761 GCA_046704925.1 Opitutaceae bacterium
GCGCCGCCGGCGCCGGCGGCAGTGTTACTCCCAATTCCGCGAGTCGGGCGTCAATGCTCATGCGGCAGATCCTCGCCGGGCGGCGGCACGAATTCAAGCGCCGCCACCTGGTCCACGGTCACCGGCCGGTCGAGCACGCCGACCTCATGGAGCAGGTCGATCTCCTTCTGCAGGCGCTCGCGGGTGATCAGCCCCATGCGCTCGCCGCGGGCCGGATCGCCGAGCACCAGGTGATAGCGCTTCATCGCGCCGATGCTGAAGGCGAAAAGGCCTGTCGGCAGGTCCGGCCGCAGCTTCTGCAGCAGGGCGTTCGCCGGCGCCGGGTCCCCGGTGAGATAATCGATCCAGCCGCGGACGCTCGCGCGGACAAAACGCCGCACGACGTCGGGGTGCCGGGCGAGGAAGGCGTCGCCCACGAAGATCACGCGGTACGGATCGTACTCCGGACAGAGTTGCGAGATCAGCCAGGCGCCGGGATGGGCGCCGCGCTCCCGGGCGAAATACGGCTCGTTGGTCACGAAGCATTGCTGGATGAACGTCGGATCGTTCATGAAGCGCGCCAGGTCGCCGACCAGCGGCCGCAGGTTGAAGTGGATGCCGAACTTCTTCTGCACCAGTTGCACCCAGACCGACGCCGGCCCGGCCATCACCACCTTGCCGTTGAGGTCCTGCAGCGTGCGGACCGGATGTTCCTCGTGAAACAGGATGCCCTGGGGATCGTGCTGCATCTCCGCCGCCACGATCTTGACCGGCACGCCCCGCGCGATGGCCGTGATCACGTCGTCGCTGTTGCCCATGCCGAAGTCCGCGCGCCCGGTGGCGACGGCGGTCAAGTAGCCGGAATTCGGCCCGCCGGGGAGGATGGTGACGGCCAGGCCCTCCGCCGCATAGAAGCCCCTGGCCTGCGCCTCGTAGTAGCCACCGTGCTCGGGCTCGGGAAACCAGTCGGTCTGAAAGCGCACTTTGAACAGACCTCCCGACTGGCCGGTGGCGGAGCGTTTCGGACCGCACCCGGCCATCGCCAGTGCGGCCGCCAGCAGCACCGGCAGCTTCCCGGCGGCAAGCCGTCGCCGCAGATTCCGGATCCCGCAGAGCATCCGCCCGGCGCTCATCGGTCGGACCGTTCGTAGGAGTCGTGCCAGTGATGCAGCAGGCCCCAGCTCAACCAGGACACGGCCGCCACGAAGACCAGCCCCAGCAGGCAGCCGGAGACCGCGGTGGCGAACAGCGCGGGGATCTTGATCTGCACGTTGTAGCTGTAGACGAGAAACCCGAGCCCGCCGGTGCCGCCGGCCGCGTTGCCCACCAGGTATTCGCCGAAGATCGCGCCGATCGGCGCCAGCGTCGCCGCGATGCGCAGGCCCGCGAGGAAATAGGGCAGCGCCGCCGGCACGCGCAACAGCCACAATTCCTGCAGGCGGCCGGCCCCGTACATGCGGAACAGGTCCACCATGTGCGCGTCGGCCGACAGCAGGCCCTGCGTCGTGTTGACGACGATCGGGAAGAAGCTGATCAGAAACGTGACGGTGATGATGCCGGGCAGGCCGGGACCGGCCCACAGCACGATGATCGGCGCGAGCACGATGACCGGCGTCATCTGCAACACCAGCAGCCAGGGATAGAGACCGGTCCGCAGCCAGCGGGCGCCGCCCAACGCGAAGGCCAGGCCGAATCCGACGAGGGCGGCGGCGAGGAACCCGCCGAGCGCGCCCACCCCGGTGTTGGCCGCCGCCCGCAGCAGCGTCGCATGCTCGCGCCAGGCCGCCGCCAGGATCTCCTCCGGCGTGGGCAGGATCCAGCTCTGGAGCCCGGAGGCGGCGCGCACGCCGTACCAGAGCGCCACGAACGCCGCGCCCCAGAGCACCGGGGCCAGCCACAGCCATCCGGCGCGCGGTTTCATGCGGCCCTCGCCTCCTCCACGGCGTGCAGCAGCCGCGACACCTCGGTCACCCGGGCGAAATAGTCCGGGTGTTCGCGCAGGGCGGCGGTCCGCGGCTGGGGCAGCCCGAGTGGCACCGCGGCCTGGATGCGGCCCGGATTGGCCGCCATCACGAGGATGCGGGTCGAGAGGAATACCGCCTCGGGCACGGAGTGCGTCACGAACAGCGCGGTGAAGGGCGCCTTGGCGCGCCAGTCGAGCAGCTCCTCGTTGAGATGGTTGCGGGTCATCTCGTCGAGGGCGCCGAACGGCTCGTCGAGCAACAGGATGCGCGGCTCGCGCGACAGCGCCCGGGCGATGGAGACGCGCATCTTCATCCCGCCGGACAACTGCCGCGGATAATAGTCCGCCGCCGGGCCGAGGCGCACCAGCTCGAGCAATTCGCGGGCCCGGTACCGGCGTCGGGCGGCCGGCACCCCGCGCAGGCGCAGCGGCAGCTCCACGTTCTCCGCCGCCGTCAGCCAGGGCAGCAGCGTGGGCTCCTGAAAGACGAAGGCCAGATGTTCGCGCGCCGCCGCCGGGGTCGTGCCGTCGACCTGCAGCTCGCCGGCCGTCACCGGGCTCAGGGCCGACACCAGGCGGAGCAGGGTCGATTTGCCGCAGCCGCTCGGGCCGATCACGCTCACGAATTCGCCCGCCTCCACCGCCAGGTCGAAGCGGTGGAGCACGCGCGGCCCCTCGCCGAACCGCTTGCTCACATTGCGAAACTGCACGATGGGCGGCTGGTCGCTCATGGAGACAGGCATATGGGTCGCCCAGCGGCGGCCCCTTTGCAAGCCCGGCGGACCGGTGGAACCCCGGGCGCACCGGGATGGCCAACCCTCTTGCCAACGGCGGTTTTCGCCGTTCATTGCCTGGCACCCCGCGTGCAGCGCTCCTCGCGCCGCACGCTCCACCCCACCCCCGATCAAGGAGTATCCATGAAAAGCGGCCGCTTCTGGCTCGCCGTGCTCGTCGCCGGCATTGTGGTCACCATTATCGACTTCGTCGTCCAGGGCCAACTGCTGGCCGGCGCCTATTACTCAAAAATGGCCGACGTGATGAAACAGGACACGCCGGTCTATTTGTTCATCCTGGGCGATTTCGTCGCCGTCCTGGTTCTCGCCTGGGTCTACGACCGGGTCTGGTCGGTCTTCGGCGCCGGCGCGAAGGGCGGCGCGGTGGCGGGCTTCTACCTGGGCGTGCTCGTCAGTTTCCCCACCTTTCATTTTATTTTTTTGATGGTCAAACACTACCCGTACGCGCTGGCTTGGATCAGCACGATCTTCGGCGTGATTTGGTACGTCATTGCGGGCGCGACCCTCGCGGCCGTGATGAAGAAGGGGGTGCAAGCCGCGTAGCAGCGCGGGCGCCACCCAGGTCTTTTGGCGGATTGTCCCTTCTCGGCGGTGTCCCGTCTTGACACCGCAGAGAGGCGACAAACGCAGAGCACAGCGATCTCAAATGGTAACGCGCCGCCCCACCCCCGGCCGCGCTCATCCCGTGGCCACATAAGGCGCAAGAGGCACAAGCCGCCGCCTGCGGACCGCAAGCCGACGAGCGAAGAACCGTTTGCGCTTCATGCGCCTCTTTGCGGCCAGAATCCTCCCGCTCCGCTGGCGCCATGCTCCTGTGGGGACATCCTCTGCTGCCTCGGCGGCCTCCTGTTGAAAGCGGCGGCGTTCGGCAACGCCGCCCTGCAAGGGTGGCCATGCGTGCCTGACCACGGGCCTTCATCCGGGCCATCGGACCGCACCTTTCGAGGCTGCGCCTGCACCGAGACGCAAAGATCGCAGCCAGCCTCCGGGGCCGACCATTCCTTACCCCTCGGAACCCGCTCCATTTGCTCGGTTGCCTTGTGAACGGCGACGATCGGCTGCCGGCGCGCGCCTAGATTCCCAGCAGCGCCGCGGCGTTGCCGCCGAGCACCGCGGTCTTCTCCTCCAGCGCCAGCCCCGCGCTGCCCACCTCGGCCAGCAGCTCCAGCCAGCCGGGATCACCGTGGGAATGCGGATACAGAATCAAGGGATAATCCGAACCGAACAGCACCTTGCCCGCCGCCACCACATCCAGGGTCGTCCGCCAGATCCGGTCGTCGTAGATCAACGGCGAGGCCGCCGTGTCGTAATGCACGTTGGCCAGCTCGCGCCGCACCGCCGCGTTCATCTCCAGGAAGGGCAGGCCGCCGCCCCAGTGCGCGAGAATGAACTTGGTGGCGGGAAACCGCCGCGCCAGCGTCCGGAAATCCTCCAGCGGCGTGATGACCCGCCCGGGGAAGGCCTTCGCCTCCGGATCCGTCACATGGAGATTCACCGCCAGCCCCAGCTCGCCCGCCAGCGCCAGCGCCGCCGTCCAGACCGGGTCGTCCATCGCAAAACCCTGCGAATGCGGGGAGAGCTCACCCAGGCCCCGGAACCCTTCGGAGCGCGCCCGGCGGATCTCTTCCAGCACCGCCGCCTCGCCCGCGCCGGGGTGGATGGCGGCAAACGCGGCGAAACGATCCGGATGGGAGCGGATGCAACCCGCATAAAAGCGGTTCTGCCAGGCGCACGTCGCCGGCGCCTCCCAGTACCACGACTGCAGGACGGCGCTTTCGATCCCGGCGGTGTCCATGTCGCGCAACATCCGTTCGGCGTCCGGGAACGACTGCACCGGCCGGCCGTCGCGCCGCCGACGGGTGCAGAGCCGCGCCCAATGGGATTCGCCGTGCGCCTCGGCCCAGGCCGCCGGCGCCTGCGCGACCTCGGCCGGATAGAGATGCACGTGGGCGTCAATGATGCGCATGGCGGAGGATGCCGTGGACGCACGAGTAAGACGGTCCCGCCGCCGGCGCAATCGTCAAACCGGCAGCCTTCGCTCGCCGGCACCACGGGCGGCTAGGCCGTCCGCGAGCCGGGCAGACTCAGCCGCGCCCAATACCAGGCGCCCGAATGCAATTGGAGGCTGGCATCGTCCAGCTGTTGCGCCAGCGCCCGCACCAGCCGCAGGCCGATGCCGAGCCCGGCCCTGCCGGCGGCTGAGGCGGACGCCCGGCGATTGCCCACCAGCAGGGCGATCCGGTCGTGGCGCTCCCGGACGCACAGGTGGATGTCTCCTTCTCCGTGCTTCAGCGCGTTGGTCACCAGATTGATCAGGATTTGTTTCAGGGCCGGCCGGTCGCTGTGCACGACGCAGTCCGCCGGGCAGTCCCAGACCAGGCGCCGCCCTTCGCTGCCGGCCAGGCGCGCAAACGGGTCGAGCAGGTCCTCCAGGAACGGCCGCAGGACCACGGCTTCGCGGGCCAGCTCCAGCCGGCCCTGCTCGGCCCGCGCGATCGTCAGGGCGGTTTCGACGACATTCGACAATCGCGCCAATTCCTCGGCCAGCCCTTCCGCCAGCTCCGGGTTCATCGTGCTCGCATGCGCCTCGATTTGCAGGCGTATGAGCTGCAGCGGCGTCCGGAGTTCGTGCGCCACCTGCGTGGTATATTCCTGAAGGTGGCCAAAGGCGACCTCCAGCCGGTCGAGCAACTGATTGAGGCGCCGGACCAGCTCGACGAATTCCGGGTCCCCCGCCGGCACCCGCACGCGCTCCCCGAGGTTGGCCGCGCCCAGCCCGGCGAGCTGGCGGTTGAGCGCCTCGACCGGGCGGGTCGACTGGCGCGCCATGAGATAGCCCGCGACCACCGCCAGCCCCACCACCGGCGTGCCGACGAGCAGCCAGAAGCGCATCAGTTCCCCCAGAATGTCGTGCACCTCCTGGTCGGTGAAGCTGCCGTGCAGCACCCAGTCCGGGTGCGCCGGATGCGTGCGCTCCCATTTTTCCTGTCGCAGCTCGTAGTCGAGGTGCCAGTCCGCCGCGAGCATCAGCACGGCGACCACGCCGATCAGGCTGAGGGCGAACCACAACGTCAGGCGCGCACGCAGCGATTTCATGGCGTCCCGGGAGGCACCAGGGCAAACCCCACGCCCCGCACCGTGCGAATCCAGGAAGCCTCGCCCGGGTGGTCAAGCTTGCCGCGGAGGTAGTTCACGTAGACGTTCACCACGTTGGTCCCGCCGTCAAAATGCTGGTCCCAGACCCGCTCGACGATCGCGGTGCGGGACACCGTCCGCGGCGACGCCTGGGCCAGGAACTCGAGCAGCGCGAACTCCCGGTTGGTCAGCACAATCTGCTCCGAGCCCCGTCGCACCGCCCGCGCGAGCAGGTCCAACTCCAGCTCGCCCACCCGCAGCACCTGGCTGACCTCGCCGCGCGCCCGCCGCCCCAGGGCCCGCAGGCGCGCCAGCAGCTCGTCGAGCGAGAACGGCTTCACCAGGTAATCGTCGCCGCCGGCGTCCAGGCCGGCGACGCGGTCGCGGACCTCCCCGCGGGCGGTGACGAAGATCACCGGCGTCGCGCACCCGCGCCGCCGCAGGCCCCGCACGAGGCTCACCCCGTCGAGATGGGGCATCATGATGTCGAGAACCAGCGCCTCGTAGGAGCCGTTCTCGGCCGCCCACTGCGCCTCGGCCCCGTCGTGGGCGCAGTCCACCACGTGGCCCGCCTGTCGCAGGCCGGCTGCGAGGTGGCGCAGGAGTTTGCCGTCATCGTCGGCCAGCAGGATTTTCATGCGGGTCGGGGGCGTCGCCGATCTTACCGCCGCCCCCGCTCGCGCCAAATCGAAAACCTCGCATTCAATCGCGGTCGCGCTCCTTTGCGGGGCCGACCGCCGGCGCTCCGGCCGGCCCGGTGACCGGCGCCAGGGTCACCCCGGCGCCGTGCCGGTAGACCAGCGCGCCGCCCCGGTGCCCCGTCTGGTAAACCGACCAGCCCGCCGCGACGGCTGCGATCGCGGTCGCGGCGGCGACGCCGTGGCGTACCCGCGGCCAGCGTGCGACCGCCACCGCGGCCAGGGCGAGTCCCGCCGCAATGACGGCCACGGTCAGTGTGCGCTCCGCCCACGCCTGGTGGGCGTCGAGCAGCGACTCCATCTGCGTGGATCCGCTCGCGAGGAGACTGCCGTCATCCTCGCCCGTTTCCACCGCCACGCCCGCGCCGAGGGCGCCGAGCGCCAGGAGCCCGGCGGCGTATTGCGGCAGGTGGCCCCGCCGCCAGACGACCGCCGCCACCGCCGCCGCGGCCCCCACCAGGATCAGAACGATGGGGAAGTGCACGACGGCGGCATGCAGGGGATCAGGCAGGATATTCATGGCGTGCTCCCGTGGCCGGGCCGGACGTCAGTCCACGCGCTCGAAATTGTCCGCCGACTCGCGGCAGCTCGGGCAATTCCGGTCGGGCAGGCTGGAGGTGGTGAAACCGCAGACCGTGCAGACGTACATCGGCGCGGCGGGGCCGCCGCCGGGCTGGTCGAGTTCCGCCTGATAGAGCTTGGCGTGCTCCGCCTCCGCCTTCTGCGCGAGGACGAGGGTGCGCACCGCCTCCCGGGCGCCATCCGCCCGCGCCTGGGCGATGAAGTCCGGGTACATCGTGTCGCGCTCGTAGCTCTCGCCCTTGATCGCGCCGCGCAGGTTCTCCTCGGTGGTGCCCGGAGTCACCGCGTCGAGCTGAAAGTCCCGGACCCGCCCCCCGAGGGCGAGGATCGCGGCCTTGTGGCTGTTGCGATGGATGGTTTCGGCCCGGGCGGCGGCGCGAAACAGGCGTGCGGCCTGGGGCCGGCCTTCCGCGTCCGCCCGCGTGGCGAACTGGGCGTACCGGTGGGCGGCGTTGGATTCGCCTTGGAAGGCGGCATTCAGGTTGTCGAGCGTCGCTTGCGACACGGCGGCGGGAGCCGCGGCCACCGCGCTCAGCGCGGCGCCGATCAACAGCAGGGTGCGGATGTTTTTCATAAGGTGGCCGCAGCGTACGCCGCCGGGCGTTGGAAAACGATTGGGCCGGCATTAGAATTTCCTAATGCCCGCCGCCGGGCGCTCCGGCGCAGAATCCCCGTGCAAGCCGGAACGTCCGCGTGTACGGTTCGCCCATGGTCCCGACCCTCTCCGGCTCCCGCGCTCCGGGGGCGACCCCCGGTCCCGCCCCGGATCTCGACGCCCTGGTGCGCGCCCTGCAATACGACGCGGGCGCGATCACCCGGCTCATGGCCGTCGAGGAGCGCCCGCTCTGCGGCACCACCCTCTACCTGGCCCATTGCCGCCTCGACACCCGCTTCGGCGAGTTCCGCGCCTACATCTTCCAGGATCTCATCAACAAGAGCTACATCATCGCCCTGGCCCACGGCGACATCACCGGCTCGCCGACCCTGTACACCCGGGTGCATTCTTCGTGCGTCACCAGCGAGACGCTCCGGGGCTGCGACTGCGACTGTGTCCAGCAGCTCGAAGGCGCCTTCAAGGTCATCGCCGCCAAGGGCAACGGCATCCTCTTCTATTTCATGCAGGAGGGGCGCGGCGTGGGTTACGTGGCCAAGGCCCGCGACCGCATGCTGGTGCAGGCGTCGCAGGATCGCCTTTCGACTTTCCAGGCCTACCGCGTGATGGGGCTGAAAAAGGACCACCGCCAGTACGAGAACCTCTCCGCCATCTGCCACCTGCTGGGCATCACGGCGTCGTTCATCGTCCTGACCAACAATCCCGACAAGGTGGCCGCCCTGCGCGCCCAGGGCCTGCGGATTGCCGGCACCGAGACGCTGGAGTACGCGCCCTCGCCCTTCAACCTGGCGTACCTCACGTCGAAGGCCGACGCCGGGCACATCCTGGTGCATCCCGAGCATTCCACTCTCCGGCACGCCCTCCCGCCCGAGCCGGTCGTCCCGTTCCGCCCCCATGCCCTGGCCGACGTCCAGCGCTTCATCTATGCGGCCGCCTATTTCCTGCCGGTCAAACCGGTGGACAACGACATCCTGCTCACCGAGCCCCGGTTCACGGAGCTCTTCAAACCCCACGGCATCGAGCGGTACCTGGGCGGCCCGGCTCCCCTCGTTCTCGGCTACGAGCTGCTTCGCGACCATCGCTATTTCGTCAAGATCGACCGCGACCGGCTCGCCGCGCACCGCCGCGACCAGCCCGACGACCCCATCGCCGACCTTCTCAGCACCCCCTACTGGTTTCAGGTCCACGTCTACTACGACATCGTCACGTCGCAGGAATTCGTGGTGCTGACGCACGGCCACCCCCGCCCGCAGGACATTCCCGTCGTCCGCTTGCAGAGCGAGTCGCTGTTCAACCGCTTCCCGCTGCGCAGCGTGGACAACCGCGACAAGTTCAAACGCGCGGTGAAGCACATCGTCACCTACGGCGTCGGCTGCATCCTCCTGCTCTACTACGATGGACGCGGCGCGGGCTTCGGCGCCTACGCCACCGACGTGATGCTCACCGAGCAGGGCCTGGCCGACTCCTCCGGCGAGGCCTACCGCCGGATCGGCGTGGGCTACGACAGCCGCGACTACGACGCCTCGATGCTCCTCCTCAAGCATCACCTGCCCAGCGGCCGCATCCAGATGGTGATGAACTCGCCCGACAGCCTGGTGAAGAAAAAGGAATACGCCGACGCCCTGAACGAGCATCGGATCGACGTCGAGAAGTGGATCTTCCTGGACGACACCTCGCTGGCGGGCTGACGGGCCCACGCTGTTGACTCCACGCCCAAGGAGCGCGGGCGGTTCGCCCGCAGTTTGGCATCCCCAGCGCGCCGGCGGCGCGCGCTCCGGATGCGGTGTCTTCACTTCTTGAGCTTTGAACTTGTTCCGGGCTTCGATATTCGGATCTTGAGGCTGCGCAAGTGCGCTCGCAACCGAAAAACCCTGAGCCACCCATGTCCTCCCCTGATCCCAAGGGCCACGAACTCCTGGCCCGGCGCCTGGCGCAGATTCCCGCCGTGCTCGAAGGCATGCTGGCCGGGCCGCCCCCGCCGCTGCTACCCGCGACGCGGGCATCACGGCGTTTCGTCGTCACCGGGACCGGCAGCTCGGAGGCCCATGCCCGCTACCTCGCGGCGCTGCTCAATCTCCAGACCGATCGGGCCGCCGCCTACCTGCCGCTCTCCGGATTCACCGCGGCGCACCGCGGCGCCTTCGCGGGCCGGACCCTGGTGGTCTTCAGCCAGGGCGTGTCGCCCAACGCCCAGATCGCCCTGCGCCGCCACCGCGAGTTCGCCCACGCGATCCTCTTCAGCGCGACCACGCCGGAGGTGGCGGAAGCCGCGGGCAAACCCGACCGCGCGGCGCTGCTGCGCGATCTGACCGGCGCCGGCGGCGAACTGGTCGTGTTCCCCCTGGCGGAGGAGTACACGACCCTCATCCGGTTCGTCGGCCCGATGGCCGGCTATCTGGCCTGTCTGCGGTTTGTCGCCCAACTGGACGATTGCCGCTGCCAGGTTCCGACATCCGGGGATCTCCGCCCGCTCCTGGCCGCGGAGCCGCCGGCCCCGCTGCTCGGCGCGATGCTCGGACGGCCCGAGGACTTCGCCCGGGGCTTCAATCTTGTGTGCGCGGCGCCGATCTCGGAGTTTGCCCAAAACCTGGCCTGCAAATTCATGGAAGGCGTGTTTTGGCCCTGCCCGCCCGTCTCGGACTTTCTCCAGTTCGCCCACGGGCCGTTCCAGCAAATGTCCGCCCATCCCCACCCCGTGGTCATCCTGCAGGGCGACTCGCCGCTCGAGGCGGAACTGGTGGCACGCAGCGTCCGCATGCTCGCAGATGCGCGTTTGCCGGCGTACGTCGTCCGGGTGGACGCGGCGCCGCTGCATTCGATCTTCGGCTTCGAGGCGGTGTTCAACCGGCTGGTCTTCGCCCTGGTGCGCCGCCTCGACATCGACCAGGTCAACTGGCCCGGCAAGGGCCGCGACGACCGCCTGTACGGCTTCTGTCCCGACGCCGGCGGGCCCTGAAGGCCCGGGACGCCCAGAAGTCAAAGGTCGAAAGCGGCCCCATCTTTGACCTCCGCCTCTGACCTCTGATATCCGGCCTCTGGATTCCGGGCTCTGGCTTCTGTCCTCTGCCGTCAAGCGGCATAATCGACTAACCTGTGCTACTTAGATGCGCTTCCTGCCCCCAACGCGCGCCAGCCCGCCCATGAGCCCCCCATCCGACCCGTCGGTCCAGGACCAGACCTGGATCTGCCCGAGTTGCGGCGCCAAATCCTCGACGCCCTTCTGTCCGCCGTGCGGCGAACGCCGGTGGAACGAGCACGACCTGACGATCCGCCACCTCATGGGGCAGCTGATGGAATCCCTCACCCACCTGGACAGCCGGCTCTTCCGGACCCTGCGGCTGCTGGTCGCCCAGCCCGGAAAACTCACGCTGGCCTATCTGCGGGGTGCGCGTCGGCCCTATCTCTCGCCGTTCCACATCTTTCTCGACGCCAACCTGGTGTTCCTGCTCGTCCAGCTCCTGTCGGGGCCGAGCCTCTTCAACACGCCTCTCGCCGCGCATCTCGGGCACCAGCTACACGGGAGCCTCGCGCAGCGCCTCGTCGATCACCATCTGGGCACCACCGGCATGTCGCTCGATCAGTACACGCCCATCTTCAATTATGCCGAGACCATCTTTTCCCGGACCCTCATCCTGCTGATGTTGCCGCCGTTCGCGGTGATCGCGGGCCTGGTGTTTGTCGACCGCCGGCGCCTCGCCGTCACCCATCTGGTCTTTGCCCTCCATCTCTATGCGTTCATGCTGATCGTCCTGTGCGTGCTGTTTCCGGCCGTGACGGTCGTGGCGCACCTGCTGATTCACTTCGGCGTGGCGGTGGACCCGGAGCTGCTCGGCTGGATCGTGACCGCCCTGCAGGTCGCGCCCTGCGTTGTCTACCTGGCTTGGTCAGCCAGGGCGGTTTACGACGTCGGCCCGCTGCGTCGCTGGTGGTCGGCCGGGTTGCTGACGCTCGCCACACTGGGCATTCTCTACGGCTACCGCCTGACGCTGCTGGTCTTCACGCTTTGGGCCACCTGAACGGGAAGGGCGGCCAGGCGGCGCCGGGCCCGGCGCCCGCGGGATTCAACCAGCAGGCCCGCGGACCAAATCAGAATGCGGCGCCGCTTTCGCCGGCCCACGACGAACCAGGGCCGACCGCGGTAGGAATCCGCCACCACCCAAGCCGCGGCCGTCAACGCCCAGGAGACCACGAACTCGCTCCATTGAAAGGCGTTGGGACCCGCCGCCACGACGGGCGCCCACACCAGCAGCGTGAACAGGCCGAGTTGCAGCGTCGTGAGCACCGCCGCCAGTCGGGCGCCCACCCCGATGAGCACCGCCACACCCGCCGCCAGGAAAGCACCGCCGGTGAAATACGCCCAGGCCGTGGGCCACGGCAGCCAGCCCGGCACCAGCGCGGCGGTCACCTTGAGGTAGCTGAAATGGGCCAGGCCAAAGGGGATCAGGGCCAGACCGTAGAGCATCCGCGCGACGCGCAGACCCGCGTCTCCCGTCACGAGGCCGAGGTGCCGCCAGTCCCGGTCGGTGGCGGACCAGACGCACAGCACCCAGGCAGCCGCCACGAACGCCACCGTCTGCGCGCCGGCCCACCAGGTATCCTCCGCTCCGGGAGCCAGGAAGAGGCGCGGCACCCGGAAAACCAGCAGCCAGACCAGGAGCCACCCGAACAGCACCCGGGCGGCGAGCGCGGCGCCCCGGCGCCAGAGCAACCCCGCGCCGGTTCCCAGCGAGAGAAAAGCGCAGAGATACGCCAGCGCCTCCCGCGCGGGCACGCCCTTGGGCACCGGCTGCCAGGCCGGCGCAAAATCCCCTTGGCGCAGGCCCATGATTCCCAGGGCGATCAGAGTCGCGGCGAAAACCGCATGACCCGCGCTGGTGATGCGCATGATTCCGCCTCTGGTGGCATCCCCGCTCATCGATCCACGCGTGGTACGGGCATTCGCTCGGTGAACGACCCCAATGGCGACGCCGGTCGGCCGGCGTCCGACCCCTTCGTTTCCGGGATGACTGGAGAGAAAAATGGGGACACCGGAGAGGCGGACGACGGCCCGCCTAAAAAATGCCAGGAATCAAACGCCACCTGGTCCTGTGGGCGTACTCGGCATAGCCGGGCAGCCCGGAAAAGAGAAAGCGGTCTTCCAAGACCGTACGTACCGTCAGAAGTATTGCCGCCAGCATGGCCGGGATGAAGGCCCAAAGTGAGTTCAGGACGAGCGGGAAGGCAAGCGACGCCAGCAGCAGGCCCAGGTAGCCGGGATGGCGCACCCATCGATATGACCCGGTATCGCAAACCCGATGGTTCCGCTCGGTCTGGATTCGGACGGTGCTGGAGAAAAAGGTGTTCTCGCGCTTGGCCAGGGCAAAGACGAGCTGCCCCGCGAGCATCAACACGACTCCGCTCAGGGTCACCCCAAGGGGCAGGCGGCCGGACCAACCGAAACGGCCCGAGTCGAGCCCGGCGGTCAGAAAAGTCACCAGGTTGACCAGGAAGAGGGCCGCCAGCAGGCGTCGGTCCCACGCCTCCCCGGCTCGCGCCTCCCGGGCGCGCACGGCGGTGATGTCGGAGCCCGCCGGCACCAAAAGGTGGTTCAGCGTTGTGCCGGCCAGGGCGAGCGCCAGATAGAGAAGACCCTGCCAGTAGGCGAGCTTCCCCGCGCCCAGGAACACGACACCCGCGTACAGGAGCACTCCCACATAGCTCGCGACGATCGCCTTTGTCTGCTTCACGATTTCCTCTGTTTCCGGGCCGCCTTCCGACCTCCAACAGCCAAAATCCGGCGCACCATTCGCCGCGCCGGGTTCGGCCATCCGCTCAGATCAAACGGTCAAAACTGGTTTTCGTGATCTCGGCTTTCACCTCGCCGGTGTGCGCCGTCGTGCCGGGCTCGAAAAGCAGCAGGCGCGTCGGCCGCCGGGGCACGACCCGATGCGCGACGGCGCACGGCACGATGTAGAACTCGCCGGCTGTGACGGAGACTGCCTGGGTGCGGTGCTGGAT
>JBJKRD010000540.1:0-6310 GCA_046704925.1 Opitutaceae bacterium
GGCCGGACCTCCGCTCGGGATGCAGTACCTGGCCGCATCCGCCCTGGAGGCTGGAATCCCCGTCGACCTGCTGGACCTGGGCAGCCCCTTCGGACCCCAGGGCGGGGAAGCGCTCGCGCGCACGGTCGCCCGGCTCCGCCCCGCGGTGGTCGGGTTTGCCCTGTACTCGGAAACGGCACTCCGGGCCTACCAGCTCGTCCGTGCGCTCGGTCCGAGCCGGCAGCGGCTCCGGGTGGCGGGGGGACCCCACGCCACGGCATGTCCCAGGGAGGCATTGGCGCGGGGATTCGACGTGGTCGTGCCGGGGGAGGGGGAAGCAACGCTCGTGGCGCTGTTTCAGGCCGCGCAACGCGGGATCGACCTTGGCGGGGTGGACGGGCTTGTCTGCCGCGACGCCTCGGGCAACGTGCGAAGGACGGCGGCGCGCGCGCTGCCCCTCGACCTCGACCGCCTGCCGAGCCCCCGGCGCGCGGCGGGGCTGGTTGACCGCTCGAGCTATCTCCGCCCCGGCGTGCGTGACGCCCTCCCCGCCTCGCTGGTCACCAGCCGCGGATGTCCGGGCCGATGCACCTTCTGTTCGAGCAACGTGAGCGGCCGGCGATACCGCTTTCACTCCGTGAAGCGCGTGCTCTCGGACCTGCGCGACTGGAACGAGCGCGAGGGCGCCACCACCTTCTTCTTTCATGATGACGCCTTCACGGCGCACCGGCGGCGGCTCATCGAGCTGTGCGCGCAGATGGCGGACCTGCCCTTTCCGGCCCGCTGGGTCTGCGAAGCCCGCGCCGATCATCTCGATCGGGAACGCCTGCGGGCGATGGCCGGCGCTGGGTGCACGGCCGTCATCGTGGGGATCGAGAGCGGGGATGCTTCCGTGCTCGAAAGAATCGGCAAGGGGATCCCGCTCGAGGTCGCCGAGCGCGCGCTGCGATTGATCCGGGAAGCCGGGATGCGGACCCAAGCGAACTTCATGCTGGGTTTCCCGGGAGAAACAGTCGGGGAACTCGACCACACGTTGCGCTTCATGCAGCGCATCGCGCCGGTGACCGACGGCTTCAGCGCGATGGGCCTCGTCACTCCCTATCCCAACACCCGGCTTTACCGGCAGCACCACCGGGCGTACGGCTTCACCGACTGGTGGCTCGACGAAACGCGGATGGAGAACCTGCTCGCCGCCGCGACCGGCGTGGCGCGCTCCGAGATCAAGACCGTCGAGGACGTCGTCGCGCTTCACGGCCGGATGGAGCACGCGGTGCTCGACGCCCGGCTGATCGAATATCCCAAGGACGTCCGGGCGGCGATCGAAAGGTGCCTGGCGTTCCGGTGGGAGCACAATCTGCAGCAACTCCGGCAGATGCGGCCGGGAAGCTGAGGAGGGTTTGCCCCGCGTGAAGCAGCGCCAGACCGCCCCGGTTGGACGGGACCATCCGGAAACGGCGCCTGGTCCCGGCGCCGGCCCGTCGCCCAGCGCGTCGATTCGTTGAGGGATTCTGCGGGAAGCGCATGCCGGGAATGCGCTGATCCATCCTCCGGTGATGCAATGCGCCCTATCCCGCCGGCAGGCACTCTTTTCTTGGGTGGAAACCGTCATTGCGCAGAAAGGCGTGTTTCCCTAGAAACAGCGCGACCCACGCGCCATGCCCCGTCCAGCCAAGCCGGCCGCCGCCAGGAACCACACCGCCGCCCTCGGATTCGAAACCAAGCTCTGGCTCGCCGCCGACAAGCTCCGCAACAACATGGACGCGGCGGAGTACAAGCTCGTCATCACCATCCGGAAGAATGTGACGACCGATTGGACCGTACGCGAAACTGCGCGGGCCAGCATCCGCGTGATGGTCCGCCGCATTCTACGCAAGCACGGCTATCCGCCGGACCTGCAGGAGGCGGCGACCAAGACCGTGCTGGCCCAGGCAGAGCTCATCTGCGCCGAGTGGGCGGCATAGCGACCGCGCAGCCGGTTGGTGCGGATGAGTAGGTTTTGGGAGCCCGACGGCGTCACTGCGGGTGGCCTGCATGCGCCTTCTCCCACTCCGGGAGCCAGGTCTTGGCGAGCTCCGTCGTCTCGATGGCGTTGAGCGCCCACTGCACGCTGGCCACGCCATGCTGCTGCCAGCCGACGGGTTTCCCGAGAAAATCGGGATCGGTCACCGGCTGCACGACCTCGGGCCCGCTCACCGGCACCGGCTTCGCCTCCGGCGGGAGCGCGTTGCCGATCAGCTTTTCCCACGCGAGGCGGCCGAGCTCGGGATCCTGCTTCACCCAGGCCGCGTAGGCGAGCAGCCGGGGCGCGGTCATCGCATTGCCGGTCAACTGGCGGCCCAGGGCCGCACAGGTGTTCGCCCAGCCGCGCCAGAACGCCGGCACGTCGTACATCGGTTCCAACTCGAACATGTTCTCCGGGCCGCCGAAGATCATGTCGAAATACCCGCCCGGCAGCCGCCCGTCCGGCCCGATGCCGGCGGCCATCGCCTTCATGTCCGCCAGCACCCGGTCCCGCCATTCGGGGTGGCCCGTGCGCTCCCACTCGACGGTGTCGTTCATCGCGTAGCACATCCAATCGAGACCGAGGCGGCTGACCGCCGCATGCGTGCCCGCCGGCGCCGGCGGGATGTCCTGGGGCAGCGGCGCGGGCAGGCCGCGCGGGTTGGCCAGACGCTCGCCGCCGTCCGCCGTCGGCAGGTAGTGCGAACCGTTGTAGCGGACCAGGCGGTCGTAGGTGGCCTCCGCCCCGAGTTGGTCGTGCATCAGGTCGCCGACCCGCTCGTCCGTGGTGAGGAAATAGTAGAACTCCTTGATCCCGTCGTGGCTGATGCGCGGTTGCTTGGCGCCGTCGCCCCAGTGGTTGACGTTGTGGCGCGAGCCCAGCGGCGCGAACGGTCCGATATGGTAGACATCCACCTCGCTGGTGTGGCGGGTCATCGCCTCGGCCATGCGGAAGATGTCCGGCCGGCCGGTGCGCAGGAAGGAATACCACAGCAGCATGTCCGGCATCAGCTCGGTGTTGGCCCAGGCCCAGCCGCCGACGTCGTACCGCCAGGTGTGGCGGCCGAAGTCGTAATTGTGCATGATGTCCCCGAAGTTCCAGAACCCGTACCACGAGCGCTCGTCCACCTGCCGGCGGTAGAAATCGACCCACCCTTCCACCTGATCCTCCACCCACCGCAGGGCCGGCGTGGAGCGGTCGGGCAGGCTCCAATGCCCGAAGACCTGGAGCGCGTGGTAGTAGGCGGGCGCGCAGACGAGGATCGGCGGCGCGGCTGCCTGCCGCGCCATGGCCACCACCTGCGCGTCCGCCGGGATCGCGCCGAGCGCCCAGAGCGTGAGGTCGTGGGTGTTGGCGATACCGTAGGCCGTGCCCCAGCCGGGCTTCCAGTCCTCGTAGTTGATCGGCAGGCCGTGCGGCCGGGTGTCGTACGTCCGCAGGTCCATCGCCAGCGCCGGGGGCGCCCACAGCCACGCCACCAGCCGCCCGACCGGTTTGGCCGCGTCATGGATCGCCAGCGCGGCCGGATATTTCTGCCAGAAATCCTTCACTCCGATCGCCAGGCCTCCGGACACGTCGCCGAGCAGCGCCAGGCCCAGCGAACGGTGCCCGTCGGTGACGTGCAGCCACGAACTCGCGGCATTGGTCCGCTTGTCGATGGAAAAGCCGTTGGGCCCGAGCTGCAGCAGCCGGGCGTCGTTCCAGATCGGCACCGACAGGATGGCGTCGCGGGCGCGTTCGCCGAAACCGGACAGATTCGGCACCCGCTGCCCGCCGAGTTTCGCGGCATACCGGTCCGTCACCTCCGGGCCGGCTGACGGGCGGTAGCCGGGCAGCATCTGCACCGGCTGGGCCCAGACCCCCGTGCCGTCGCCGACGAACCGCAGATGCCGGTTCTGCAGCTCTTCCCGGAACGGCACGTCGAAGGCCACCCCGAGCGCCTTGATGAAGTCTTTCTGCGCGTCGCCGTCGAAGATGAAGGAATGGACCAGCCGGATTTCGTCGCTGCCGGCGTAGAAGTACAGCCGCACGGTGAACGGCAGCCAGGCCCGGCCGGTGTCGCCGGCCTGATGCATCCCGGTGATCTTCACCACCGCCCGCACCGGTCCCGCCTGCTCCAGCGTGGCGGCGTCGACGCGGCTCCGGTATTCCACCTGGCGGACGACCTGCGCTCCGGCCGCCTGGGAGCGGTCCTCGCAGCGGGCGATCAGCCGGCCGTTCTCGGCCACCACGCGGCCGCCGACCGACAGCGAGGCGATGATACTGGCGCCATGCCTGGGGATCCGCGCCTGCACGGCGCCGGTGTCGATCGTGATGCCCTCGGCGTCGTCCGTGCACGTGATCCGGACGGCGGCCGTGGCGGGCGTGCCCGGACCGATGGTGAACGGCCCCGCGAGGCCGGCCGGAGCGGCGATTGCCTCGCCGGACCACTTGATCGAGCCGTCGGGCCAGTAGGCCAGCGGCCACGTCTGCAGCGGCACGGTCTTTCCGTCGGCGGCCCGGAGCACCAGGGGGTCGTCACGGTGCAGCGCTTCCTTGGGCCACGGCACGCCCCAACTGACGCCGGCCGCGGCGGCCGGCGCCGCGCCGCCGAGCCAGTCGAGCGTCACCGGCGTAACGGCGGACGCGGCGCAGAGCGAGCCGGCCAGCAGGACCAGCGGCAGCAGCCGATGCCAACGTCCGGCGGGCCGGACCGCTGCCGGGCAGGAAATTAATCGGGAGCAGGTCTTTGGGGGTATCATGTTGAGCCTTTCGCCTTTTGTGGAATCATGCAACAAGGGGTGCCCCCCCGACGCGGCGGGGCAGGCCGGAATCACCCATGAAGGCGGCCCGGCGGCGAGCGCCGGCCCTACACCCGGCAAATGAGGTGGGCCGGATCACTCGAGGGTCGCACGCCAGCCGCACGGTCATGGTCAAGGTCTGGTTGACGTCGCGGCGGCCTCCTTGGCCGGAGCGGCCGACTGCTCCGGGCGTCGCTCCCGCATCCACGGCGGCGGCGGCGGTGGGGGCAGCGGCTCCTTGGGCAACCGGTCGGCGCACATTTGCAGAACCTCGATGGCGTTCAGGCTCTCCTGGGCGACGCCGTTGGTGCTCACATACGGGCTCTCCACGATGGGATTGAGTACGTCGGGACCCCTGACCTCCTCGAGCTTGATCGGACCGTTGTCCAGGCGTGCAAAGGCCATTTCGATCGCGCGCTGGGCGAACACCGGGTTGCGGGTCTCCAGGTAGGCGTACGCCGCCATCCGGGGCCCGCCCTGCTGGGTGTTGAGGAACCGGCCGTCGGCGCCTTCCGTGCCGGTCTTCATGTCCTCCGTGATGATCTTTTTCATCTCCTCCTCCGCCATGCCGCGCGGCGTCTGGTACAGGCGGCAGTATTGCAGCCACAGCTTATTCCACGCGGGGTCGTCGAGGAGCGGCGTCAGTTCAAAGACCACCTCGGCGCCGCCCATGATCGTGGCCAGGTTGTACACCCCGAGCTGATCGGACTCCTGGAAGAGCCGGCCGGTCTTCGGATCAAAGCCGTACACGAGACTCCGGCCGGAACGCAACCCGTAGGGCATCTGCGCCAGGCTGTTGACCCCGGCCATGATCAGGTCCCGCCACTTGGGATCGTTGGTGCGCTCCCATTCCGTCATCCAGTTGCCGACCAGCGCGAGCCAGTCCGGGCCGAGGCGCACCCGCGCGGGCGCGATCGCCTGCTCCCGGGCGGTGATCGGCTCGGCCTCCCGCATCGGGTCGAACCGGGCGATCGCCTGCGGCGCGGCGACGGCCTCCATGCGCATGATGTCGCCCAACCGCTCGTCGGTCGTGAGGTAATAGGAAAAGCGGTCGAAGGCCGCCTGGCTGATGCGCACCTCCTTGGCGCCGTCGCCCCAGTGGCGCACGTTGTGGCGCGAACCCAGGCCCTTGAACCGGCCGAGGTGGTAGGTGTCGACCTCGCTGTTGTGCCGGGTCATGGCCTCGGCCATCCGGAAGATGTCCGCCCGGCCCGTGCGGAGGAAGCTGTACCAGAGCCACATCGGCGTGCCCAATTCCGTGTTGTCCCAAGCCATGCCGCCGAGATCGTAGCGCCACACGTGGCGCACCGGATCGTAGGAGTGCATGACGTCGCCGTAATCCCAGAAGCCGTACCAATTCCGCTCCTCGACCTGCTTCTCGTAGTATGAGATCAACGAATCGAGGTGCTCCTCCACCGCCCGCTCGAAGGCTGTCGCGCGCTGCGGCAGGCTCCAGAGGCCGAAAACGCCCGTGCCATGCAGGTATTCCGGTGTGGCCAGCAACCGCGGCGGCTGCGCCCCGACCGTGGCCATCCCCGCGGTCTCGGCC
>JBJKRD010000541.1:0-8330 GCA_046704925.1 Opitutaceae bacterium
CGGCCAACTTTCTCGACGTCGGCGGCGGCGCCTCCAAGGACCAGGTGCAGGCCGCCTTCAAGATCATCCTCACCGACCCGCAGGTGAAGGGTATCCTCGTGAACATTTTTGGCGGCATCATGGACTGCAACACGATCGCCCAGGGCGTGGTCGCCGCCGCCCGCGAAACCGGCCTCGCCATTCCCCTCGTGGTCCGCCTCGAGGGCAACAATGTCGCCGCCGGCAAGCAGACCCTCGCCGAATCCGGTCTCACCATCGAAAGTGCCGACTCCATGGCGGACGCCGCCCAGAAGATCGTCCGCCTCGTGGCCTGAATTGGCCGGTCTTACCCATCACACATTAAACCTTACTCCCTTTAGTCCATGTCCATTCTCGTCACTCCCCAGACCAAGGTGCTCGTTCAGGGCATCACCGGCGAATTCGGCGCCCGCCATACGCGCCTCTCGCTGGACTACGGCACCAAGATCGTCGCCGGCGTCACGCCCGGCAAGGGCGGCCAGTTCTTCGAACACGGCAAGCACCGGGTACCCATCTTCAACACGGTCGGCGACGCCATGGCCGCCACCGGCGCCACCGCCTCCGCCGTGTTCGTCCCGCCGGCCTTCGCCGCCGATGCGATCCTCGAGGGCATCGACCGCCGTCTGGATCTCGTGGTCGCCATCACCGAGGGGATCCCGGTGCGCGACATGATTCGCGTCAAGCGCGCGATGCAGGGTTCGATAACGCGCCTCATCGGCCCCAACTGCCCCGGCATCGTCACGCCCGGCCGCGGCAAGGACTCGCGCGGCGGCTGCCGCATCGGCATCGCCCCCGGCTACATTCACCGCAAGGGTTCCGTCGGCATCGTGTCCCGCTCGGGCACGCTGACCTACGAGGCGGTCTGGCAGGTCACCTGCAAGGGTCTCGGCCAGAGCACCTGCGTCGGCATCGGCGGCGATCCGGTGCCGGGCCTGTCGCACCTGGACGTGATCAAGCTGTTCAGCGCCGACCGGAATACCAAGGGGATCGTTCTCATCGGCGAGATCGGCGGCACCGCCGAGGTCGAGGCCGCCCGCTGGATCAAAGAACACTGCCAGAAACCGGTGGCCGGGTTCATCGCCGGAGCCACCGCTCCGAAAGGCCGCCGCATGGGCCACGCCGGCGCGGTCATCGGCGGCAAGGAGGACACCGCCGCCGCCAAGATCGCCATCTTCCAGGAATGCGGTATCGAGGTCGCGGCCACGCCCTCCGACATGGCCGACGCCCTGCTCCGCGCCGCCCAGGCCAAGAACGTCGCGCTGGCGTAGGCCGCTCCCAATTGCTGGGCGGGGTCGCCTTGGCTCGCCGAAGCTGCCGCGGAGGCGGCCGACCCCGCCCCTCGAACATTCAAGGCCGGACCGCGGGTCCGGGCTTTTACCGCGCCGACTTAGTCGCAACGGGACACAACGTGAGCGCTTGCCGACGAACGCCACCTTACCAGGCCAAGGCGCTCCCGGCGGGGCCTTGACGGAAGAGCCCGGTTCGGGTCTATTGTCGGCATGCGCTACCGGGTGACGCTCTTTGAGTCGGAAGAAGGCTGGGCCGTGAGTTGCCCCGACCTTCCGGGCTGTCATTCGCAAGGCGCGACCCGCGACGAGGCGTTGCAGAATATCAAAGAGGCCATCCGCCTGTGGCTCGAAGTCGAGGCCGAGGAAACCGGACTGAAGCGCCTCGAACAGGCCGAGGTTGTGGTGTGACATGCCGCGTATCCCGGGCATCGGCCAGCGGGATGCGGTGCCGGTTTTCGGCAAACTCGGCTACAAGGTAGTACGCGAGAGCGGACATATCGTGATGAGCAACGGCGGCACGCGCTTGGTGATTCCGCGGCACAATCCGATCAACGCGATCACGATGGGCGCCATCGCACGCGACGCCGGTCTCACGCCGGAGCAATTCAGGGCGCTGTTGTGAGGTCCGGATCGCCAACACGCCCTTTTCAGTAATTCTCCCAGATGCCGGGCGTGATCAGTTCCACCAAGTGGCCGTCCGGATCGCGGAAGTAGAGGCTGCGTCCGCCCCGCTCCCACCGGGCCTCACTCTCGATCGCGATCCGGAAATCCAGCAGCCGGCGCCGCCATGCCTCGTAGGCGGCGCTTGGAATCGCCAGCCCCACGTGGGTCGGGCCATTGCCGTCGTGCGCGGGAATGGTCCCGCCGGCGACGACGGCCGGGGTCCGGGTCGCGCCGCGCCGAAAGAGCAGCAGCACCCGATGCGCCCCGGCGTCAAACGCCCGAAAACGGACATCGTCGCCGGCCATCGCTCGCAGGCCGAGCACATCACGATAGAACGTCACGGCCCTCGGCAGGTCATCGACGTAAAGCGCCGTTTCCACGACACCTTCGATCGGCGGGACTCCGGTCATGCTCATGACCCGAGCAGAGCAAAGATGGCCCTGCGCCGCCAGCCCGGTGTCAGCCGCACCGCCGCCGCGGACCCAAGGACAAAGATGCACCCGCCCCCCGGCTGACTATGACACGATTTCGGCTGGCCAGGGCCCGCATCGCCTGCCACGGTGCGCCCCGCATCAGGAACGAACCCCGGGAAGCCGGGGTTCTGCCAACCGGGCCGGGGGCGGCCACGGTGGCTTCGGGCGCAAGCCCGGATGTGCGGGACGCCCGTGGTCTCGAACAAACCGCTCCCGAAGACGACGACCGGCCTGATGTTCACGGCCGGTCATTTGTTTTCCGCCGGATGCGCCAACCTCCAACTCCCCGTGTACGCATCATGTCGCTCCACCCGGCACCGGCGGCCATCCCGCCGTCGCTCCGGATTCGCATCAATCCGGCGAACGCCAACCATCATCTCTGGAACAACCACGGCACGTGGTTTCTCCACTACACCGTGCATCCCACGCCGCTGACCAAGGCCCGCGTGCGCCGCTCGCTCGGCACGCCGTCGCCCGCCGTCGCCCGGCAGCGCCGCGACGTCTTCTTCGCCCGCTGGGGCGGCCCGGCCTCACCTGCCGCCCTCCGCGCGGTCGCCTGAGGCGGCGCGGCGGACCACGTCGTCCGGCGGCGCGCGCAATGTGAATTGCCCCGCGGGGTCTCCTCTGCTCGCATCCCCCGGCATGAGCAACACGTTCGATGCCGAAGACCTGCTGGAACGTTTCTGCCGCTACGTCCGGCTCGATACCCGGAGCGACTCCCACTCCCCCACCTGCCCCAGCACGCCGGGGCAATGGGACCTGCTGCGGATGCTGGAACACGAAATGCGCGACTTGGGCGCGGCGGACGTGAGCCTCTCGCCCGAAGGCTACGTCCTGGCGACCCTCCCCGCCACCTCGCCCAAGCCCGGCGTGCCCCGGCTCGCCTGGTTCGCGCATGTTGACACCGCCACCGAACTGCCCGGCGCCACCAAGCCGATCGTCCATCGAAAATACGACGGCAAACCCATCACCCTGCCCGATGATCCGTCGCAGCAACTCACCGTCGAAAACACGCCGCACCTGCGGGAAAAGACGGGGCAGGACCTCATCACGGCCAGCGGCACCACGCTCCTCGGTGCCGACGACAAGGCGGGCATCGCGGTGGTCGTCGGCACGGCGCGACACCTGTTGCGCCATCCGCAGATCCCCCATGGCCTCATTCGCGTCTGCTTCAACCCCGACGAGGAGATCGCCCGCGGCATGACCAAGCTCGATCTCAAGACCCTGGATGCCGACGTGGGCTACACCCTCGACGGCGAGGGCCTCGGCGAAATCCAGCATGAGACCTTCTCCGCCGATGCGGCCGTGCTGGAGATTCGCGGCGTGTCCATTCACCCCGGCTGGGCCAAGGGGGTCATGGTGAACGCGGTGCGCCTGGCCGGCCGCTTCCTGTCCGCCCTGCCCGCCGAGATTTCGCCCGAGCGCACGGCGGGACGCGACGGGTTCATCCATCCGGTGGAGATCACCGGAAACGCAGACGCCTGCACGGTGCGCATGATCCTCCGCGACTTCGAACTCGCGGGCCTCGGCGCCAAGCGTGCCATCGTCGAGCAGGTCGTGGCCGGATTGCGCATCATTGAGCCGCGCGCGACCTTCGCCCTCACCTTCACCGAGCAATATCGCAACATGCGGTACTGGCTCGAGCAGGACCTGCGGCCGGTTGAGCACGCCCGCGAAGCCGTGCGCCGGGCCGGACTCACGCCGGTGACCACGGCGATTCGCGGCGGGACCGACGGATCCAATCTCACCGCCCGGGGGCTGCCGTGTCCCAACCTCTTTTGCGGCACGCATGAAGCGCACAGCCGGCGCGAGTGGGTCTGCCTGCAGGACATGGTGAAGTCCGTCGAAACACTACTGCATCTCGCCCAAATCTGGCACGAACGGGCGTAGGACGGCATCCATCCACCCCGCGGGCGAATGGGTTGCCGCACCCAGTCGCGGCGCCCGCCGAGCGATCGACGCACTTGCCGGCGGACCGCGCCGGGATTCAATGGAGACTGGCCGGAAGGCAATACGTCCCGGTCGCAAGTCCTGTCGATGCCGTCCGCATCCTAACCCAAATTCCGAGCCCTCCCATGAAAGCCATCCGCGTCCACGAATTCGGTCCTCCCGAGGTCATGAAGCTGGAAGACGTGCCGGATCCAGCTCCCGCACCGGGCCAGGTCGTGGTGCGCGTCCACGCGGCCGGCGTGAATCCGGTCGAGACCTATATTCGATCAGGCCAATACACCTTGCGCCCGGATCTGCCCATGACCCCCGGCGGCGACGCCGCCGGAACGGTCGCCGCGGTCGGTTCGGGTGTGACGCGCGTGCAGGTTGGCGACCCGGTCTACACCGCCGGCACCCTCAGCGGGGCGTACGCCGCGCTGGCGCTGTGCAACGCCGAACAAGTGTATCCGCTGCCGGAAAAACTCTCCTTCGCCCAGGGAGCCGGCATCCATATTCCATACGCCACGGCTTACCGGGCCCTGTTTCGGCGCGCGCACGCCATCGCCGGCCAAACCGTCCTGGTCCATGGCGCAACCGGCGGCGTGGGCCTCGCCGCGGTGCAATTCGCGGCGGCAGCCGGACTGCGCGTGTTCGGCACGGGGGGCACCGAAAGGGGACGGCAACTCGTGCGCGAGCAGGGTGCGGCCCAGGTGCTGGATCACAAGGCGGCGGGTTACCTCGACGAATTGATGAAGCTGACCGGCGGTCACGGCGTCGACCTCATCCTCGAGATGCTGGCGAACGTGAACCTCGGCCGCGACCTGACGGTGCTGGCCAAGGACGGTTGCATCGTCGTCATCGGCTCCCGCGGCGAAGTGCAGGTCAACCCGCGCCTGCTGATGCGGGCGGAAGGGTCGATCGTCGGCGTGATGGGCGGCGACCCCGGGCAGTATGCCGAGGCGCATGCGGCCATCGGCGCGGGTCTTCGCGCGGGCACCCTGCGCCCGGTGGTGGCGAGGGAGCTGCCGCTTGCCGACGCCGCCCGGGCCCATCACGAGATCATCGAAGCACCGGCCGGCGGCAAGATTGTCCTCGTGCCCCAGGGTCACCCGTGATTTCGGGCCGGTGACGAGAGTGGTGCCGGTTTCGCCTGCGGACAGCCGGGGTCGCCGCTGAATCGAACCGGTTTGCCTGGCGTCCGGGCCACTTGATGCCTCCGGGTCCGCGCCCGCGGCCACGGATTTGTGCTGTCGGCGGGCCTCGGGAACGCCATGCGCCCGGGCTTGCCTTCGCCCGCCGATCCGGGCTCCCTGTTTCGCGCATGAAGATCTGCCTCTACGGCATCACCGGCATCCCGCTCGGCAAGCACAACGTCAAGGATCCGCGCCTCGACCAGGCGCACCGGTTGGTGGAGGCCAAGAAGAGGACCTACGCCCAGGTCGAAGTGGCGGGCGAAGAGGAGGCGGTGACGGCCGATGCCATCGTCGTTTCGGAGGCCAGCCGGCTGGACGCCATTCTGCGCGATCTCGAATTCGTGGAAACGCGGCTGGACCGGCAGCCGCCGGAACCGGAGCGGACCGCCTTGGAAAAGGTCAAAGCCTGCCTGGAGCGGGAGGAATTCGCGGCCGCGGCCCCGCTCCCGCCCGCCGAAGCCGGGGCCGTCGCCGCGCACGTGCTGCTGACCCTGAAACCGGTCGTCGTGGCGACCGCCGCCGACCTTGCGGCGTTCGACGAATTTCTGGTCCGCGTGCTGGCCGGGGCCGGGTATATCTGCTACCTCACGGTCGGCGGTCCGGAGAATCGCGCCTGGCTTGTCAAGCGGGGCTGGACCGCCCCGGAAGCCGCGGGCGCCATTCACACCGACATCCAGAAGGGGTTCATCCGCGCGGAAGTCATCGGCTTCGCCGACTTTGTGGCGGCCGGGGGCGAGACGCAGGCGAAGCGCGCGAACAAGCTCCGCCTCGAGACCCGGCAATATGTCGTGCAGGACTACGACCTGTTGAACTTCCGCTTTAACAAACCGTGAGGACCTCGGATCCACGCCTTTTCGCCCGAGCAGATCTCGAAGCCCCGGACGCGGCTAATCGCCCTCGCTTTCCGGAGTTGAAAAATCGGCATGGCGCAATCAACCTGCTCGTGCTCTCCCGGGCCATCACCTAGTTACCCATGCCCCCACCCCCGAGCCGCCATCTCGCCCTGGCCACCCTGAGCGACCATTGGCATTTCTTTGCTGGCTTCCTGCGGCGGCCGTGGACCGTCGGGGCGATCGCGCCCAGTTCGGGTTGCCTTGCCCGGGTCATCCTCCGGCATTGTCCGTTGCGGCGCGCCGACACGGTGGTCGAGCTGGGTGCAGGCACCGGGGCAATCACCCGCGTGATTCTCGATCGGATCGGCGCGCACACCACTTTTCTCGCCGTCGAGCTCGATGCCCACCATGTCGCCCGGCTCCGCCGGCGCCATCCGCACCTCCAGGTGTGCCACGAATCCGCCGAAAACCTGCGCGCCCTCCTGGCCGACCACGGGCGGGAAACGGCGGATTGCATCATCAGCGGCCTGCCGTGGAGTAATATGAGCGGACGGACGCAGGATCGCATCATGACCGAGGTGCGGGCGGCCCTGAAACCAGGCGGCCGGTTCAGCGGTTTCGGCTACCTCCATGCCAAGTGGGCGCCCTCGACTCGCGCCTTCCGCCAGCGTCTGCAAGACCATTTCCCGCGCGTCCAGCTCAGCCCCGTCGTCTGGCGCAACCTGCCGCCGGCCTACGTCTACTCCTGCAGCTGAGCCGGCCGGCCGGCCACGGCCAGAAGATCCAGCGTATGCTGGATCAATCCCGGATCCAGGCGGTCGCCGTGACCGGGAACGATCACTTCCGCCTGAAACCGCCGGAGCTTTTGGACCGCCTTCGCCCACGAGCGCAGGTCGGCATCCGCCGTGTTGCCCGGACGGTCGCCGCAGAGAATCATGCAGCTGCCAAACAGAATCCGGCGCGACGCAAAGTAGACGACCACCTTGTCGGGTGCTTGTGACGGGCCCGGGAAGAACGCCTCCACGCTTTCCGAGCCAAAGGTCAGCCGGAGACCCTCGGCCGCCGCAAAGACGTGATCCGGTGGCACGAACCTCAGCGCCGCATGCGCCCGGTAATACGGCGACGCCGGATCGCCGATCATCCGGAGCGTCAGGGCGCGCATCGTCTCCCCGCGCTCCCGGAGCAGCGTCACCGTCAGATCGGAACCATAGACCGGCACGCCCGCCTCCAGCAGGGCGGCGTTGCCGCCGAGGTTGTCCACGTGGTAGCCGGTATCGATGGCGACCATGCGGCGCGGACCAAAGCGCCGCTGCGTCCAGTTCAGCACCGTCTTCGTGGCTTCCGGAGTGTAGGGCGTTCCCGCCATCACCAGCGTGCCGTCAGTCATTTCCACCACCAGCGAATTGGCCGACCACGGGAAAACGTGCACGACCACGTACGCGCCGCGCCCGATCGGCCGCACCTGCAGGCCGGGCGCCAGGTCGGCCTGCGACTCCACTCCGCGCGCCGGCGGCGGGCCCGCAGCGAAGTATGCGCCGATGAGACCGAGCAGCGCCACCGCGGCCCCCAGTCTGTCCAGCTTTGCGTACCGCGCCATGTCCCAAGATAACGTCCGGCGCGGGGCCGCCGCCAAGCCATTTCCGCCCGCCGGCCGGTCAGTCCGCGATCCGGCAGGGCAGCAACGTGGCATCCTGCATGCCGTGGATGATCCTCGCGGCCGGTTTACGCCGAGGGGACCGACTCGAAGGCCGGTCACGATCGCGCAAAAACAAAAAGGGCCGCGGATTGGCCGCGGCCCTTTGACCAAAAGAATGCCGGCGGATCAGGGCTCAGGCGAATACCCGCCGACGAAGAAAGGCCATCGCACTGAGGGCCAAGCCCAGCAGCAGCACCGTGGCGCCACCATCCGGAGCCGCACCAACGGTTCCGGAA
>JBJKRD010000542.1:0-3527 GCA_046704925.1 Opitutaceae bacterium
TCTTCCGCGAGCTGACGCTGCCGCACCTGCGCCGCTACATCGAGCTGGGCGTCGTGCTCGGCGCCATCTACATCGTGAACGAGTTCGACGCGATCTACATGATGACCCAGGGCGGTCCCGGCATCTCGAGCGCCAACCTGCCCTTCTACATCTACCAGCGGGCCTTCCTCGGCTTCCAGGTCGGCCAGGCGGCCGCGATGGGCGTGGTCGTGGTCATCATGACGATCATCATCGCGACCTTCGCGCTGCGGCTGATCTTCAAGACGTTCTCCGGAACAGAGCAGGCGGCATGATGGCAAGCGCAGACGTCACCACGGCCGAACCGGGCATCAGCACCGCCGCGTCCACCGCGGTGGCACCCAGGAAGAAGCGCGGCAACCACACCGTCGTGGGCATCGTCGCCTGGTTCGTCGGCATCGTGTTCTTCTTCCCCGTGCTTTGGATGGTGCTCACCTCGTTCAAGACCGAAGCGAATGCCTACACCACCACCCCGCACCTCGTCTTCTCGCCCACGCTGTCCCAGTACAGCACGGTGTTCCACAGCGGGATCTGGCCGTACGTCGCGAACTCCGCGTTCGCCACGATCGTGTCCACGATCCTCGTGCTGCTGCTGGCGACGCCCTGCGCGTTCGCGCTGTCGCTGCGCCCGGTGCGCAAGACCCGCGACGTGCTGTTCTTCTTCATCAGCACGAAGAAGCTGCCGATAGTGGCCGCGATCATCCCCATCTACATCGCCGCCCGCAACCTGCACATGCTGGACAACATCTTCACGCTGGTCATCCTCTACACGGCGATGAACCTGCCGATCGCGGTGTGGATGATGAGGTCGTTCTTCCTCGAGGTGCCGGGAGAGCTGCTCGAGGCGGCGGAGATGGACGGGGCGCGGCTGCGCAGGACCGTGACGGAGGTGATCCTGCCCGTGGTCGCGCCCGGCCTGGCGGCGACCGCGCTGATCTGCTGCATCTTCGCCTGGAACGAGTTCTTCTTCGCGGTCATCCTCACCGCTACCCAGGCCGCCACCGTCCCGGTGTTCCTGGTCGGCTTCATCTCGTCCGAGGGCCTGTTCTTCGCCCAGCTGTGCGCCGCGGCCACGGTGGCCACCCTGCCCGTCATCCTGGCCGGCTGGATAGCGCAGCGCCAGCTCGTCCGCGGCCTGTCCTTCGGGGCCATCAAATGAACACGGGAGTTGATCATGGCTGAGGTCACCTACGACAGCGCGACGTGCATCTACCCGGGTGCGGAGCGGCCGGCGGTCGACAACCTCAAGCTCGCCATCGGCGACGGCGAGTTCGTGGTCATGGTCGGCCCGTCGGGGTGCGGTAAGACCACGGCCCTGCGGATGCTGGCCGGGCTCGAGGAGATCGACGGCGGGGCGATCAGGATCGACGGCAAGGACATGAACGGCGTGCCGTCGCGCGACAGGGACATCGCGATGGTGTTCCAGAACTACGCGCTCTACCCGAGCAAGACGGTCGCCGAGAACATGGGCTTCGCGCTCAAGATGCAGGGCGTGGCCAAGGACGACCGGGCGCGGCGGGTCCGCGAGGCGGCCAAGCTGCTCGAGCTCGAGCCGCTGCTCGACCGCAAGCCGAGGAACCTGTCCGGCGGGCAGCGGCAGCGGGTCGCCATGGGCCGGGCGATCGTCCGCGAGCCCAAGGTCTTCTGCATGGACGAGCCGCTGTCCAACCTGGACGCGCAGCTGCGCGTGCAGACCCGCACCCAGATCGCCGAGCTGCAGCGGCGGCTGCAGGTCACCACCGTGTACGTGACCCACGACCAGGTGGAAGCGATGACGATGGGCGACCGGGTGGCGGTCATGCGCGCCGGGCAGCTCCAGCAGTTCGCCTCCCCCACCGAGCTGTACGACCGGCCCGCGAACGTCTTCGTGGCCTCGTTCATCGGCTCGCCCGCGATGAACAGGTTCGACGCCACGGCCGAACGTGACGGCATCAGGATCGGCGGCGTCCTGCTCCGGCCCTCCGACGCGCAACTGCACGCCGCCCAGTCGCACAGCAAGCTGGTCGCCGGGATCAGGCCGGAACATCTGTCGCTCGGGGACGGCCCGCTCGCCGTGGAGGTCGCGCTGGTCGAGGATCTGGGCAGCGACTCCTACGTCTACGGCCACCTGACCGACGACCCGGCGAGCAACCTCATCGTCAGGTCAGGCCGCCAGCACCCCCGCCCCGGCGAGGTCGTCAAGGTGGCCGTCGACAGCACTCACCTGCACCTGTTCGATGCGGCCAGCGGCCTGCGGATCGGCGACTGAGATGCGCGCGGTTATCTGGGAGGCACCCGGCCAGCTGACGGTCACCGAGACGGCTGACCCGGCGCCTGGTCACGGCGAGCTGGTAATCAAGGTGGGGGCGTGCGGCATCTGCGGCACCGACGTGCACATCGCCGACGGCGAGTTCCCGCCCACGCCGTACCCGATCATCCCCGGCCACGAGTTCGCCGGCCGGGTCGTCGCCCGCGGCCAGGGGGTTCCGGCCGACTGGCAGGGCGGGGAGCGCGTCGCGGTGGACCCGTCGCTGTTCTGCGGCCACTGCCGGGCATGCCGCAGCGGGCGCGGGAACCTGTGCGCGAACTGGAACGCGATCGGGGACACCGTCAACGGCGCGTTCGCCGAGTACGTCGCCGTGCCCGCCGTCAACGCCTACCGCATACCCGATGGAGTCGACGACGCCCAGGGCGCGCTGATCGAGCCGCTGTCCTGCGCGGTGCACGGCCTGCGCCGCATCGGCCCGGTCATCGGCGAGGACATCCTGCTGACCGGCGCCGGCACCATGGGCCTGCTGCTGCTGCAGTTGCTCAACAGGGCGGGCGCAGGCTCGGTCAGCGTGGTGGACCGCAAGGCGGCGCGGCTGCAGGCCGCCAAGACGCTCGGCGCGGCCAGCGTCGCCGAGGATGTCGCCGCGCTCGACCATCGCCTTTTCGGCGTGGCGGTGGACGCGACCGGCGCTCCCGCCGCGATCGAGGCGTGTTTCCGCTCGCTCGGCCGCGGCGGCCGCCTGCTGATCTTCGGCGTCACCAGCGGTGACGCGATGGTGTCGCTGTCGCCGTTCCGCATCTACAACGACGAGATCACCGTGCTCGGGTCGATGGCGGTGCTGAACAGTTTCGGCGCGGCGGCGGACCTGATGGCGGCGGGCGCCATCGACACGGCTCCGCTGCTCGGACCGCCGTTCGGCCTGGCGGAGTTCGCTGACGCGCTGGCCAGCGTCCGCGCAGGCGAGGGCATCAAGATCCAGGTCGCGCCCGGCCGCTGAGCACCGCCAGGTGCCGGGTGCCATGAATACTGGGCCCAATCAGGGAAAGCTGGGACCATTAGATCTGAGTGCCCACACGAGAGCCCCGTACCGGCTGGACTGGAGGAGCGCATGTCCGGCTTGCCGGTTCGCGTCGACGGCCGGCGGGCGGGCGAGTTGCTGCCCGGCGCCACCGCCAACCGCGACCGGGTCATCAGGGTCGGCGGCACCGTGCGGCGGCCGGTCGCGCCCTGCCGGCACGCGACCCACGCCCTTCTCGCC
>JBJKRD010000543.1:0-19080 GCA_046704925.1 Opitutaceae bacterium
CACCGGCAGCGGGCCGCTCTCCCTCTTCGGCTCACGTTCCTTCGGGAGCTTGATCGTCACCTCATCCGTCTGGTGGCCAAAAACCGCGCCTCCTGCCGCGCGCAGGTGCGTCACGCCCCGTGGGGAAGACCATCTCGGGTGACCGCTTGCCCAAATCGGCGCTCCACCGCGGTAGGCGGCCGTTTCCCCGAAGGGGCGCCTGGCGATCGTAAGGCAGCCGGATGACGAAATAGCGTTCTTCGGAGAGCACGGCCCGCCACGCCGCGCCCGGCGCGGTTCCGAACGGGCGACTGTCGGTCTCTCCGCAGATCCTTCGTAAACCCCGGCAGGCGGGCGTTTGGGACCCCGGAAATCAAGCCCGCCGCGGACGGCCGCCGGCCGGCCCTCCGGATCGGTTGGGTCCCCGATCCGAGGTTCCTGGCCGCGGAGGCGCGCCCTCCGCTTCCGCCTCCCCGATTAGAAAGCTGGCCTTGCCGCCGGTCGCTCCTATATTCCGTGGTCGGTGTCCCCGGGGACGCCGCAGCAGCGACGCGCAGACCATGTACATCCTAATGATCGCCTCGGAATGCGCCCCGGTGGCCAAGGTGGGCGGACTGGGCGATGTCGTCTTTGGCTTGAGCCGGGAATTGGAGATCCGCGGCAACGCCGTCGAGATCATCCTGCCCAAGTACGACTGTCTGCGCTACGACCAGATCTACGGCCTGCAGCTCTCTTACAAGGACCTGTGGGTGCCGTGGTACGACCGGACGGTCCACACCAGCGTTTATTTCGGATTCGTCCACGGGCGCAAATGCTTCTTTCTCGAGCCGCATTCCGAGCAGAATTTCTTCAACCGGCGCATCTTCTACGGCCACGGTGACGACGACCAGCGCTTCGCCTTCTTCTGCCGGGCGGCGCTGGAGTTCATGCTGCGGACCGGCAAACACCCGGACGTCATCCACTGCCACGACTGGCAGACCGGCCTCGTGCCGGTATTGCTCTATGAGGTTTACCAGGCCCAGGGCATGACGCATCCCCGCGTCTGCTACACCCTCCACAACCTGTTTCACCAGGGGGTCACGCGCGAACACATCCTCCGGGCCACCGGCCTCAACCGCCACTCCTACTTCTTCCACCCCGATCGGCTGCAGGATAATTTCAACCACGCCGCGATCAACCTGATGAAAGGCGGCATCGTCTACGCCAATTTCATCTCGACCGTTTCGCCGCGGTACGCCTGGGAGATTCTCCACACGGATCAGGGCTACGGGCTGGGACACACCCTGCATATCCACCAACGCAAAGTCGGCGGCATTCTCAACGGCGTGGACTACGACGTGTGGAATCCGGAGACCGACGGGCGGATCGCGCGGCGGTACGGCATCGATTCCCTCGATGCCAAGTACGACAACAAACGGGCCCTGCGCGAGCGGTTCTGGCTGCAGGACGTGTTCAAGCCCGTCGTCTGCTACGTCGGCCGCCTGGACCAACAGAAGGGCGTCTCGCTTATCACCCACGCCATTCATTACTGCCTGCACAACGGCTGCCAGTTCGTCCTGTTGGGCTCGAGCCCCGACAGCCGGATCGCCGAGCATTTCTGGAACCTGAAACGACGCTACAACGACAACCCGGACTGCCATCTTGAGCTGGGATTCAACGAGGAACTCTCCCACCTGATCTACGCCGGCGCGGATCTGATTGTTGTGCCCAGCCTGTTCGAGCCGTGCGGCCTGACGCAGATGATCGGGCTCAAGTACGGCACGGTGCCGGTCGTCCGCGCCACCGGCGGACTCATCGACACCGTATTCGATGCCACCCACGCCAGTCGGCCTTACCACGAACGCAACGGCTACGTTTTCAACGACTTCAACGCCCAGGGCCTCGAGTCGGCCCTGCAGCGGGCCGTCGGCATGTGGAACGTCTATCCCCAGCACTTCCGCGAGTTGATGGTCAACGGTATGCGGTATGATTACTCGTGGAATAATCCGGGAAGGGATTACCTCAACGTGTACGAGTACATCCGCGAAAAATGACCGCCGGGCGGTGGCCGAGGCCGGGATCCGATAATCTCGTTCGGCCCGACTGTCCTGAGGGACGCCGGCATCCGCTCCGCCGGCCGGCGCCTTTTTCATCCTGCTCTTGAATTGCCGCCCCGCCTCGCCGACAGTAGGAGCGAAGCGTTCATCAGCGTGGACCGCCGATCCAGCCCTTGATTGCCGAAGCGGGACCGGAGGGGCGCTGCCGGTCTGCGCGGGACCCCGTCCGGAGCGGAAGGTATTCGCCCGCGGCGCGGCCTGTGGCCATCCAACGTCCGTCTTTCATGAGCCAACTGCCTGAAATCATCGACCAACGACCCAACTTCTGCGGCTCGGAGCCCGCCATCGACGCGGCGGTGCGGGCCACGGCCGGCCAGCCGGTCTTTCGCTCCGAGAGCGGCATCGACTTCGGCCGGACCAAGAGCGCCTTCGCCTGCGCCCTGCACATGCACCAGCCGCTCATCCCGGCGGGCGGCGACGACCTCCCGCGCGCCGAGATCATCAGCAACCTCAAATACATGATGAATCACCAGGGCATCGGCGACAACCACAACGCCCCGGTCTTCCATTGGTGTTACAAGCGGATGGGCGAGTTCATCCCCCAGCTCGTCGACGAGGGCCGCCAGCCGCGCATCATGCTCGAATACTCGGGGACGCTGCTCTACGGCGTGCGCCAGATGGGACTGTCCGATGTGATCGACAACCTCCGGCGCATCACCTGCGAGGCCCGTTACCGCCGCGCCGTGGAATGGCTCGGCTGCCCGTGGGGCCATGCCGTCGCGCCGTCAACGCCCACCCAGGACTACCGGCTGCACGTGAAGGCCTGGCAGCATCATTTCGCCGCCATCTTCGGCCTCGAGGCCCTCGGCCGCGTGCGCGGCTTTTCGCCCTCGGAGATGGCGCTGCCCAACCAGCCGGATCTCGCCTACGAGTTCGTGCGGACCCTGCGCGACTGCGGATTCTGGTGGGTCCTGGTGCAGGAGCACACGGTGGAAGAGCCGGAGAGCGGCCGCGGTCCCCAGCGGCGCCACCTGCCCCATCGCCTGGTGTGCCGCAACTCGCGCGGCGAGGAGGCGAGCATCATCGCGCTCGTGAAGACGCAGGGCAGCGACACCAAGCTCGTCGCCCAAATGCAGCCGTGCTACGAGGCGCGGAGTCTGTCGCGCTGGGAGCTTGCCGGCCGGCCGGTGCCCCCGTTGGTCACGCAGATCGCCGACGGCGAAAACGGGGGCGTGATGATGAACGAGTTCCCGTCGAAGTATCTTGAGGTGATGCGCGAGTGCTCGGGCTCGGAGACCCCGGCGATGAATGGCACGGAGTACCTCGAACACCTGTTTGCGCTCGGCATCCGCGAGCCGGACCTGCCGGCGCTCCAGCCCGTCGGCCAGAAGCGCATCTGGGAGCGCTTCCACCCGGGCGACGGGCCGGACCGTCTCAATCAGGCGATCGAACAGCTCAAGCGGGAGGACAACCGCTTTCACATGGAAGGCGGGAGCTGGACCAACAACATTTCCTGGGTGCGCGGATACGACAACGTGCTCGGACCCATGGAACGGACGAGCTCGATGTTCTACGAGAAAGTGATCAAGCGCGGCGTCCCGACCGGCGAAGCGCGATACCGGAATGCGCTGTTCCACCTGCTGTGTTCGCAGACGAGCTGCTACCGCTATTGGGGGCAGGGCCTGTGGACCGACTACGGCCGGGAGATCTGCCGGCGGCTGGAGGCGATCCTGACGCACGACTTCTGATCGCCGCCGGCGGGCCAACGGACTCGAATCGCCGGCCACGCGGCTCGCGCTCGATTGCCCCGTGGCGGCCGATGGGAGGAGGCCGATCCGCTCCGGGGAAATGTGTTTGTCGTCGGCCGGTTCCCGGGTGGAATATGTCCCGCGCGCACCACATTTCGTCCGCCGCGCCCCGCTCCTTCGAGTGACGGGCCCGGCCACGCCAAAGCGCCCCTGCGATGAGCGAATTGCCGGAGTCTGTTGACGGTCACCCGAACCTATCCGGGTGGGATCAGGCACGCCGGGAGGCGATCCGCCGCGGGCGGGATCGGACGGTGTTCCTGCATGAAAGCGGCATCGACTTCGGCCGCGCGCGCGGGGCCTGTGCGATCGCCCTGCACATGCACCAGCCGCTCATTCCGGCCGGCGGTCCCGGGCGGGGCGGCGGCGAGCTGTCCCATGAGCCGCTGGTGGGCAACCTCCAATTCATGCTCGAGAGCCCCTATGCGGAGGATCGCCACAATGCCGGCGTATTCCGCTGGTGTTACCGGCGCCCGGGGGAATTGATACCCCAACTCGTCGACGAGGGCCGCCAGCCGCGGCTCATGCTCGATTACACGGGTACCCTCTTCCACGGGCTGCAACAGATGGGGGCGCACGACGTGCTCGACGCGCTCCGCGGCATCGCCGCGAACCCGCGGTACCGGCGCTGCGTCGAATGGCTGGGCACGACCTGGGGCCACGCGGTCGCGCCGTCCACCCCACCGGAGGATTACCGGCTCCACGTGACTGCTTGGCAGCATCATTTCGCGTCGCTCTTTGGTCTGGAGGCGCTGAGCCGGGTCCGCGGTTTTGTGCCGTCCGAGCTCGCCCTGCCGAACCATCCCGACGCGGCGTACGAATTCGTCCGCACGCTCAAGGATTGCGGCTATCAATGGGTGTTGGTGCAGGAACACAGCGTGGAGAACCCCGAGACGGGCTGGGGCTCACGTTACCTGCACCTGCCGAACCGTCTGGTCTGCACGAACTCCCGCGGTGACACCGTCAGCCTTGTAGCCCTGATCAAGACTCGGGGCAGCGACACCAAGCTCATCGGCCAGATGCAGCCCTACGACGAGGCGTCGAGCCAGTCGCGCTGGGACTACCGCGACCGGAAAATCCTCTCCCTGGTCACCCAGATCGCCGATGGGGAGAACGGCCATGTGATGATGAACGAATTCCCAGGGAAGTACCTCGAGGTGGTGCGCCGCGCCTCGGGCTCCGATGTCCCGTTGGTCAATGCGACCGAGTATCTGGAGTACCTTGAGGCGGACGGCTGGAAGGAGGAGGATTTCCCAGTCGTCCAGCCGGTCCGGCAAAAACGCATCTGGGAACGCCTTCGCCCCGGCGAAGGCCCCGAGAGGCTCGCCCAGGTCATCGAAGAGCTGCACCGCGAGGATTACCACTTCCACGTCGAGGGCGGCAGTTGGACCAACGACATCTCCTGGGTTTACGGTTATGAAAACGTCCTCGGGCCCATGGAGAAGGCCAGCGCCCTCTTCCACGAGAAGGTGCGCAAAGCCGGGATCGATCCCGGCGAGACCCGGTACCGCAACGCCCTCCTGCACCTGCTCGCTTCGCAGACCAGTTGTTTTCGTTACTGGGGGCATGGCCGGTGGACCGACTATGGCCGCGAGATCAGCCGGCGGGCCCTCGAGATCCTGACCCACGATTTCTGAGCGGTCGCTGGCATGATGCCGATGGTCCTAAATACTTGCCGGCCGCCGCCGCTCCGGCCCCGGGGAGCACGTCGCCCCAAAGGGCCGCGCGTTCGTGCGCGACCGCGGCACCGGCGCACGTCAAGGCCCGAGGGTCAATCGGAGCCGCATTTTCCCCCTCCGCTCAATCCGTTGACAAAAAAGGGCGGGCGGTCGGAATGACCAACTGATTCTGGCTTTTGGCATGCTACCGAGAACCCAAACGTGCCTGAGAGACTGATCCTTTCCGATCCGGCCATCATGATGGGCCGCCCCGTGGTGGCGGGCACGCGGGTCACCGTTGACGAGATCCTCGATCGCCTCGCCGACGGCCTGACCGCCGACCAACTCCTGGCCCTGCATCCGGGGCTGACGGCGGCGGGCATACTGGCGGCCCTGCGCCACGCGGCCGACACCGTGCGGGCGGCCACGCCAGTCGGCGAAATACCACCGCTCGAAATGCACGGGACACATGCGGTGCTGATTCCGGTTGGAACCGGGGAAACCCGGCAGGCGGCCGTCGCGATCCGGACCTTTGCCCCGGAGGCGGCCGGGGTGGCGGTGCGCCGGATCGTGGCCCAAGCCTCCGCCGGAGAATTCCTGCCGATGGAGCGGGTGCACTCGGCCGGCATCTTTGAAGCCCTGTTCCCGGGTGAGACGGAACCGTTTCGCTATGAACTCGCCGTCACGCGATCGGACGGCCGGACCGACATCGCCGAGGACGCCTACAGCCTGCCGCCGTTGATCACCGACGCGGATTTGCGCCAGTTCGCAGGGACGGACGACGCGGGGGACCATCCGACCGAATCCGGGTACGGCGGCCCGCGGTGGCACCGAATCCTTGGCGCCCATGTGGTGGAGCACGCCGGACATGCCGGGGTGGGCTTTGCGGTCTGGGCACCCAACGCCCGCGCGGTAAGCGTCATCGGCGATTTCAACGAGTGGCACGAGCTGCGTCATCCGTTGCGATCGCGCAGCGGCGGTATTTGGGATCTCTTTGTTCCGGGGGTCGCGGCCGGCGCGCGCTACAAGTACCGGATCACGCCGCAAAATGGCGGTCCCGCGGTCGACAAGGCCGACCCTTACGGCTTCGCGGCGGAACTGCGCCCCCAAACGGCGTCGATCGTGTGGGATCCGAATGGCTACGAGTGGGGCGACGGCGAATGGATCGCGCAACGCCCGCACCGCCAGGCCCCCGATGCGCCGCTGGCCATCTATGAAGTGCACCTCGGCTCGTGGCGCCGACCGCCCGCGGCGGAAGGCGGCAGCCGGTCGCCCTGGCTGAGCTACCGGGAACTGGCCGAGACGTTGATCCCCTACGTGAAGGAACTGGGCTACACGCACATCGAGCCCATGCCGGTGGCGGAGCATCCCTTCGACGGCTCGTGGGGCTACCAGATCACGGGCTTCTTCGCCCCCACCTCCCGTTACGGCACGCCGGACGACTTCCGCTATTTTGTCGACCGGGCGCATCAAGCCGGTCTGGGCGTCATCCTCGATTGGGTGCCCGGACACTTTCCCAAGGATGAACACGGTCTGAGCCGCTTCGACGGCACCTGCCTGTACGAGCACGACGATCCGCGCCGCAGCGAAAATCTCGAGTGGGGCACCTCCGCCTTCAACCTCGACCGGACCGAGGTGCGCGCCTTCCTGCTGTCGAACGCGCTGTTCTGGCTGGAGCAATATCACCTCGACGGCCTGCGGGTGGACGCGGTGGCCTCGATGATCTATCTGGACTACTCGCGCCGGCATTGGGTGCCGAACCGGTTGGGCGGCCGCGAGAACCTGGAGGCGGCCGCGTTTTTCCGGCAGCTCAACGCGGTGGTGCACCGCGAACATCCCGGCGCCCTGACGATCGCCGAGGAATCCACCGCCTGGCCGCGCGTCACCGGGCCGGAGACCGCCGACAGCCTCGGCTTCGACCTCAAATGGAATCTCGGGTGGATGCACGACACGCTGGGTTATCTGCAGGAGGATCCCCTTTTTCGGCGCCATCACCACGACAAGCTGACGTTCTCGCTCGTCTACGCGTTCAGCGAGAATTTCCTCCTGCCGCTATCGCACGACGAGGTGGTGCACGGGAAGTGCTCGCTGCTCGCCAAGCTGCCGGGCGACGAGTGGCAGCGCTTGGCGCACCTGCGCACGCTATACGGCTACCACTATGCTCACCCCGGCAAAAAGCTGCTTTTCATGGGGGGCGAGTTCGGCCAAGCGGGTGAGTGGAACCACGACCGGGAGCTGGAATGGGACCTGTTGCTGCGGACGCCGCACCGCCAGGTGCAGACGTGGGTACGGGATCTGAATCGCGTCTATTTTGCGCAGGCCGCCCTGCACGAGGCGGATTTCGGCTGGGAGGGCTTCCAATGGATCGACTGCAATGACGCCGAGCAGAGTGTGGTTTCCTTCCTCCGCCGCGGCCGGCGTAGCGGCGAATTCGTGGTGGTGGTGGTGAACTTCACGCCCGTGCCGCGAAAAGGCCACCGGGTGGGAGTGCCGGCACCCGGCGCTTACCGGGAGATCCTGAACAGCGATGATCCGCGCTACGGCGGCAGCAGCGGCGGCAATTCCGCGCCGGTGGCGTCCGAGCCGACGCCCTGCAACGGCCAACCCCACTCTCTCGTCATCACCCTGCCTCCGCTCGCGATCCTTTTTCTCGCGCGGGATCACTCCGGACCCAGTCATTCCTCCCCGGCCACCTCCCAAACGGCCAAAGCAGGAGCGCGCCGTCGCCGGTTGGACCGCCACCAGCAAGCGCCGCCCGGACAGGGTTGAAACCCGCGGTTCATCCGAACCGCGACCATCCATTGCCATCGTCAAACGGCAAATGTGCCGCGACGCCGCCCGCTATTTCAGAGCGGCCGCCACTTCCGGGTATAGCTCACGCCACAGCTTGTCCTGGCGCGCGAGCACATCGTAGACGTATTCGCAATCCAGCCCTGGCGCCATCACATTGAGGGTCCAATCGATCACGATCTCTCCGTCGGTGTCCAGGTAGGTCGCCGAGAAAACCTTTCTGCGATTGAAGTCATTGATGATCGACAGTACGGCGGCCAGGCGGTGGGAGGGCACCTTTATGCCGGTGAACAACTGAATGCGCACCCCGCGCTCAGTCACCCGGCCCGCGTCGTCTTTATTCAACGACTGTGTGTCGATCCAGACGTGAAATGCCGGCATCGGATTGCCGTTGAACGGCAAATCCAAGTAAAGATCGTCGGCATTCTCGAACTTCTCGTTTATCACCAAATGGTGCTTCGTTTTCAGGAATTGCTCGATCTGGCGTTCCATTGAGCTTTCGTCCTGCACGACGGTGAGCCTGTCGGACTGCGCCCGGGCACCCGGGCTGGTCAGCGGGCCTGCCAGCATTGCGGTCGCAACCAAGAGAAGGAATTTTTTCATGGTGTTTTTTGGCAGCTCGGCCAAGGCAGCCAATCTACCGCGCCCAAAACTGGCGGATCGATCAGATCCCTGGCCGTTCTACGCCGTGACACGTTGATCAAATTTATGGAGGCGATCGGAGTCGAAACCGAATTGGGATAGTTATACAAGTCGCTAATGAATAGCCAACTATGTAATTCTTCGATGTCTGACTTTCAACAATCACAGCTGGAATCTGCATCGAAGTGCACGATTCCGACAGCAATCGGACAGGAGCTGCAAAATCTCGATCGCAACTCGTTGACCCAATTGGTGGAGGTGGCGGGAGTTGAACCCGCGTCCCCCGGCCTTTCACCCGTCGCATCTACCTGCGTAGCGCCTTTTTGATCTCACCGTCGCCCCGCGAAGACGCGCGCTGAACTCCGGCCAGCAACCGGATGAAGTTACGGCGGCACCGTCGGCTGCAGCCGGCGCCGCTATGCCTGCTGTCGTCGTTCCGTCCGGCCAGCAGGCGTCGCCGGGGGAACGTCACTGCTTGATTAAGCAGGGAGAGGCATCTCTTCGTAGTTGCCTATTATTTTTGTGACGGAGGTTTAACGAGGCCAACCGTCATCCTCGACAGGCAGCGACGCGATCCAAACCGGGGTCGAATCCGGTACACCCCCTTGCCCGCTTCCGCGGAGATCCCCCAAGCGCGAACACCAAATGCCCGGAGGATCAGGTGATTTGATTGGGCGCGCCAATCAAAGAACCAGTCTGCCAGCCTACCACCGCGGCAACCAAAGGCAAGCGGCCATTGGTCGCGCGGCCGTTTGCGCTTTGCCCACGCCACCCACTTACCCCGCCCCGCGCCGGGCCCCGGCGCAGCTTTTTTTCCGGCCGCCGCCGGAGCCGAATCGTGTTGCCATGTCCGTCAAAGCGGCGGCTTATGATGGCTTCAGAGTCCCGCATCATCATGGCCACAAAGCGAATCTCCTCTCCCACCGCCCCCCGGGTCATCGTGCGGGGCGTGCACCTCGACCTGACCGCCGCCCTGAAGACGATCGCCGAGGAAAAGGTGGACCGACTTTTCCGCCATCAGGAACGCATCATCCGGGTGCGTCTCGACCTCGAACACGACAAGACGCGCGCGGTGCGCCAGGCTTTCGTCGCCAAGGGGCATATCGAGATCCGCGGGCCCGACCTCATCGCCAGCGTCGCCAGCGACGATCTCTACAAGTCGCTCGACCAACTGGTCGACAAACTCGATCGCATGCTGCGCAAGCGGGCGACCGCCGCCCTCACCAAGCGCCTGCATCCCCACGGGGTCGAGATCCCCGCCGAGCTGCCGAAGGTCGACGCGGCGACGGGGGAGTCGGAACCACCGATGACGCCGGCGTAGGCGGCGCGCCGCCCCGCCCTCAGCAGCCCACCCACGCGATCCCGAAGCGCAGCCAGAGCGGGATCGCGACCAGACCGAGCACGGTCGTACCCACGATGATCTGCGCGGCGGTGAGCGGCCGGCCGCCGTAATGGCGGGCCAGCACGATCGGCATCATGCCTGAAGGCATGGCCGCCTGCACCACCAAGACCCGCTTCAATTCCACCGACAGCGGGGCAAATTTGGCCAGGAGGAGAAATGCGGCCGGCAGCGCGGCCAGCCGCAGCCCGCAGGCGCTGGGCGTGGTGCGCGCGTCGAACAATTGCCGCGGTCGTCCGAAATAGGCCGCCACCGTCGCGCCCACCAGCACCAGCCCCAGGGGAATGGCGCTGGCCGCCAACGCGTCAACGGCCGTCATGATCATCGTCGGCAGCACCAGGCCCGCGAGGTTCAGGATGACCGCGGCCACCAACGTGATTACCACCGGATTCAGCACGCGGTGCCAGCCTTCCCGCCATGACAGACCGGACAGCACCAGCAGACCGACGCTCCAGATCGCGAGTTCGCAACCCGCGTTGTGCACCAGCAGCACGCCCACGTTTTCGCGGCCGAACAGCGATTCCATGACGGGAATGGGTATGAACCCGTAATTGTAGATGCCCACGGTGAAGGCGAACGTCCGGAGCCCCGTGCCCAGGTGCAGACCCAACGCCCGGCCGACATAATAGCCGGCGGCAAAACCCAGCGTGATCGTCCCGAATCCCACCAGCGGCGGCCAGGCCAGGTTCGCGGGAACGCGCAGCGCGGCGTTGCCCAAGACCATGCGCAGGATCAGGCACGGGTAGAGCACGTTCACCTGCAGCCGCAGCAGACCGGTCTCCGACTCCTCGTTGAGGGCGCGCCGCCACCGCAGCGCCGCGCCCAGCAAGATGAGCACGAACACCGGGGTTACCACACCGAGGAGTTGCCAATAGCCGGGCATGTCCGAAACCGGGCCTGACGTCACAGACAGAAATCCGGCCCCGGCGCAACTCCGCTGGTCGCCGATGCGCCGGATCCCGCCGCCGGCTCCGCGGCCATGGCCCGCCCGGCGAGCCAGCCGGTCGTCCAGGCCGACTGGAAATTGTACCCGCCGGTCAACCCGTCGATGTCCAGCACCTCGCCGGCGAAATGCAGGCCCGATCGGAGCCGGCTTTCCATCGTCCGAAAGTCGACCTCGCGCAGGCGCACGCCGCCGCAGGTGACAAATTCCTCCTTGAACAGACTCTTCCCCGCCACAGCAAACACGCCCTCGGTCACCTGCCGCGCGAGCGCCTGCGCCCCGACCTTGGTCACACCGCTCCAGCGCTGGTCCGGAGCCGAGCCAGCAGCCGCCGCCAGGCGCTCCCAGAGCCGCTGGGGCAGGCCAAACGGATTTCCGGAGGTCACCCGTCGGCGGGCGTGTTCTCCCCCCCAGCGTCCAAGTTCGGCTACGGCCCGCTCCCGGGTCCGCGGCGCCGCCCAGTTCACCGCCAGCTCGAAGCGATAATCGCAGTCGTGCAGCGCGCGCGCCGCCCAGGCGGAAAGCCGGAGGATGGCCGGCCCGCTCAGGCCGTCATGGGTGATCAACACCGGACCACGCTCGCCCAGCCGCGTGCCGGGCACGCCCACCGCCGCATCCGCGCCCGCCACCCCCGCCAGTCCGGCGAGCCGCGGGTCCGCGACGTGAAACGTGAACAGGGACGGCACCGGCGGCACGATCTCATGGCCAAAACGGCGGGCGATCTCGTAACCCCGACTCCCCGCGGTGCCGCCCGTGGCGACCAGCACCCGGTCGCACGCGATGGTGTCGCCCGTCGCGAGCTCGACCTCGAAGCCCGGGTGCACCGCCCGGACGCCGCTCCGGGTGCGGACCGTCACGCCGGCCGCTTCCGCAGCGCGTTGCAGGCAATCGACAATCGTCGCGGACCGGTCGGTCGTCGGGAACATGCGGCCGTCCGCCTCGGTTTTCAGTTCGATCCCGTGTGCACCGAACCAGGCCACCGTCTCCCGCGGGCCCCAGCGGTGAAACGGGCCGCGCAGCTCCGGACCGCCGCGCGGAAAATGGCGGATCAGCTCGTCCGGCTCCCCGCAGGCGTGGGTGACATTGCAGCGGCCGCCGCCGGAGATCTGCACCTTGGTCAGCGGATGGGCCGTGGCCTCGCAGATCAGGACGCGGGCCGCCGGATTCCGCTCCGCGCACGCGAGCGCCGCGAAAAAACCCGCCGCGCCGCCGCCGGCGATCAGGACCCGGTGCTGCTTCATGCCGGGGGTCACGCTGGGCGGGCGCCCGGCGGTTGTCGAAAATTAAACCGCCGCGGGCCGGCAGGCGCCGCGGCGGATCTTGAAGCTTCGGGAGTCGGATCCCGAAAAACCGGTCGACCTCAGGCCCCCCCGCCCGCGGTCGGAGCAGGAGCGCTTTCGGGTGGAGGATTGTCGCCCGCCGGGGGCGGCGGACCGCCGCCAGGACCCCGGCCGCGGGGCCCGCGACCCATCATCGGCATGTTGTCGAACTTCTGCTGCTGCTCGGGCGTCAGGATCGCGCGGATCTTGGCCCGCGTGTCCTTCATGAGGTCCATCATCTTCGTCCGGCGGTCTTCGCGGCCGAGGGAAGAGTCTTCCCGGATCGCCCGTCGCTTGGGCATTTCCTGCTCCACGATCGCCTTGACCTTGGCCTGCTGGTCCTCCGTGAGGCCGAGCGCCTCCGTCATGTGTTGCAGGCGCTGCCCCGGACCCATGCGGGGTCCGCGATGGTCGGGGGCGTTGTCGGGCGTGACGGCATTCGGTCCCGGCGGTGGCGGCGGGGTTTCATCCGCCGCCCGGACCGCGGGCAGGGCGGCCAGCGCCATGCCGGCCGCGAGAAGAATCAAGGTGCGCATTGTCTTCATTTCTGTGATCCTGGATGGGTTCAAGGGTTGATGTCGGAAGCCGAACCAAGGCCCATGACGCCCCTTGCCGGCGCTGGTTACACCACGCGGCGCCCGTGCCCGGACGGTTCCGGCCCTCCGCGGGCATTTACATCCGGCGGGAATTTTCCCACTGTCGCCGGGCATGATTGAAGTCAGCGATCTCACCAAGTGCTACGGCGACTTCATGGCCGTGCGGAACCTGTCCTTTGCCGTGCAGCCCGGCGAAGTCATGGGCCTGGTGGGGCCCAACGGGGCCGGCAAGACCACCACGCTGCGCTGCTGCACGGGCGTGATTCCGCCAACGCAGGGCACGATCCGCATCGACGGCGTGGACCTCGCGGGCGATCCGGTCACCGCCAAACGCCGCCTCGCGTTCTTTCCCGACGAACCCCGGCTTTTTGATTACCTCTCCGTGTGGCAGCACCTGAACTTCGTGGCCCGCCTCTATGGCGTGCCGGACTACCAGGCCCGCGCCGAGCCGCTGCTCGTCGAACTGGAGATGGCGGACAAGAAGAACCTGTTGCCCGGCGAGCTGTCGCGCGGGATGAAGCAGAAACTGGCTATCGCCTGCGGGCTGCTGCATGAACCACGCGTGATCTTCTTCGACGAGCCCCTCACCGGGCTCGACCCCGCCGGAATCCGCCGGATGAAGCAGACCATGCGCCGGCTCGCCCGCGACGGCGCCGCCGTCATCCTCAGTTCGCACCTGCTCAGCATGCTGGAGGAGGTGTGCACCCATGTGCTCATCCTCAAACAGGGCGAGAAGATCGCCGACGGCGCGCTGGAGGCCGTGCGGGCGCGCTTTGCCGAACATCCCGACTCCAGTCTCGAGGACGTCTTCTTCCGGGCCACCGGCGAGGAGGTTGGGGCCCCACCCACCGCCGACCCGCCCCGCCCACCGCTGCTGCCATGATCGGCGCCCTGGTTTATCTGCAGTTCATCTCGCTGCGCAACGCCGTGCGGGCGCGGTTGCGGCGGCTGCGCCAGCCCCGCTACATTTTCGCCACGCTCGCGGGCGCCGCCTATTTCTATTTCTTTTTCTTCCGGCACGTGGGCTTTCGGGGGAACCGGCCCCCCGGCCCGGAGGCGATGCCGGTGGAAGTCGGCCTGATGGTGGGAGTGGCGATGGTCGTGCTGATGATGGTGGGCCGCCTGGTCTACGCCTGGGTGTTCTCGGCCGACCGGGCCGCCCTGGCCTTCACCGAAGCCGAGGTCGCGTTTCTGTTCCCCGCTCCCGTGAACCGCCGGATGCTGGTCAACTTCAAGCTGGCGCGGTCCCAGTTGCGCGTCCTGTTTTCCGCGGTCCTGCTCGCCCTGCTTTCGGACCGCTTCACTTTCATTGGCGGCAACATGTGGACGCACGCCGTGGGTTTGTGGATCCTGTTTTCGACGCTTGAGCTCCACGGCATCGCCGCGGCTTTCACCCGTGATCGCCTCCTCGACCTCGGGCTCAATCCCGTCCGCCGGCGTCTGGTGTTCGGCGGGGCGCTACTGCTCGTGGCCATGCTGCTGTGGTGGGCGGTGCAACGCATCGTGCCGGCGCCAACCGCCGCAGATGCCGCCGGTCTGCCGGCCTTTGTTCATTACGTCCTCCGGACCGTGCTGGCCGTGCCGCTAGTGTCATGGGTCTCGGCGCCCTTTCGCTGGGTGCTCGGTCCGTTCTTCGCGCCCGCCGGCGTGGCGTTCTGGCGTGCGCTCGGACCGGCGCTGGCCGTGCTCGCGGCGCATTACGTCTGGGTCATCCGTTCCGAGGTGTCCTTCGAGGAGGCCTCGATCGAGCTGGCGCGACGGCGCGCCCAGCAGATCGCCGCGGTCCGGGCGGGCGGCGGTTGGCGGAGTCTGCGGCGCCCGACCCGCCGGCGCCGTGAACCTTTCGCGCTGCGTCCATCGGGTGCCCGGCCCCTGGCCTTTCTTTGGCGCAACCTCATCTCGGCCGGCCAATGGTTTTACCCCCGCACCTGGCTGTGGATCGCAGCCGGGGTCTTGGGCGCCACGCTTTGGCTGGCGGCGAATCCCGTTTACCGCCCGTGGCTGCGGGTGGCCCAGCAGGTGGTTCCCATGGCGGGCATCTGGGTGCTGATCTTCGTCCCGATGTTCATGCGGCGTCAGGTGCAATTGCTGCTCGACCGACTGGAAGTCGTAAAAACCTATCCGCTGCGCGGCTGGCAGGTGGTGATCGGGGAAATGCTGGCGCCCATCGCGCTGATGACCGCGATCGAATGGCTGCTGCTCGCCGTGGAGGCGGTGGCCGGCGGCGCGCTCACCGGGCGCTATGGGCACGCCGTCTGGCTCACGGGATTCGGGGCGGTCGAGATCGGTCTGCTGGTGCCCCCGGTGGCCGGCCTCATGACCGCCATTCCCCTGGCCGCCACGCTCCAATTCCCCGGCTGGATGTCCACGCTCAACCAGCCGCGCGGCATGGAGAGCTTCGGGCAGCGGCTGATCTTCTCGGGTGGCTTCGTGCTGGCGTTCGCGGGGGCCCTGCTGCCGGCGGCCCTCGTGGCAGCCGGGCCCTTCTTCCTGGTGCAGTGGCTGTCCGGTTCTCTGAGCCTCGCCCTCCTGGCGGGGGGCGTCAGCGCCGCCCTCGTCCTCGCCGGCGAACTGGCCGGCGTCGTCTGGTGGCTCGGCCGGCGTTACGAACGGTTCGACCTTGCCGTCGAACTGCCCCAAGGATGATGGCCGGACCGGCCCGACCCCGGCGTCCCATGAGATTTCGCGCCCTCGCCGCCATCGCGGAGGAAGTGATCGGCGCCACCCAACGGCGGCTGCCGGCGGCCGTGCGCGAGCCGGCCGGCGCGGTGCCGGTGTGTTTCGAACCTCGGCCCAATGCCGCCTTGCTGGCCGACGGCTGCGAACCCGATCTCCTGGGCCTGTTTGTCGGCCCGGCGCACGACGAAGAGCCGGGCGTGCCGGAACCGCTCCCGCCGCAGATCCTGCTTTTTCTCGAAAACCTGTGGGATTTCGCCGGCGGCGACGAACGGACCTTCCGCTCCGAGGTGCGCATCACCTACCTGCACGAGCTGGGGCATTACCTGGGCTGGGACGAGTCGGATCTGGAAGTCCGCGGGCTGGATTGACCGCGCCCCGGACCGCCGGCGGATCCCCGATCCCGGCGCCGGACCGGCATTTGTCGACTTGCAGCACCTTACTCTACTCTTTTCATTCCTCCTCTTCCGTGGCATAGCTGCCTGTCGCCACGGACCCAACTTCCGGGAACCTCCTCGCCTGCCGCGCATCCATTCTCCCATGAAAAGACTCCTGCTCCTCGCCGTCGCGTTTTCGCTGGTCTCCGCCGCCGCCGTCGGCGCGGAATTCAAGCGCGCCGACTACGTCGCCCGCCTCCAGACCTGCGAGGCGATCCTCCAAGACTTTTCGCTGTATCCCGCCCACGCCATTCCGGCGGATGTGCTGCGCCGCGCCAAGGGCATCGTGATTGTCAACCAGGTGAAGGTCGGGTTGCTTCTCGGAGTCAAGGACGGCTGGGGCGTGGCCATGGCGAAGAAGCCCAACGGGCAATGGAGCCTGCCCGTATTTATCAAGGCCGGGGAACTCAGCTTCGGCCTCCAGCTCGGGGGCACGTCGATTGAAACCATCTACCTGCTCATGGACGATGCCGCCACCCGGTTGCTCTACCGGACCCGTTTCAACCTGGGCGTGGATGCCAAGGCCGTGGCCGGGCCGAGCGCCGCGGAGACCGAGCGCTCCACCAAAACCTACACCGCCCAGGTGCTCGTCTATTCCAGCGCGCGGGGATTTTACGCCGGCGCCACAGTGAAGACGGGAGTGATCACGCCGCTGCTCGAAGCCACCCAGCAATTCTACCAAACGCACTACGGCATTCCCGAGATTCTGTTCAGTGACTGGGTGCAGCCGCAGCCCGAGGCGCTCGAGCTGACGAACTACCTGCAGCGGCTCACCGGTTGAACCCGCCGGAGCCCGGGCGATCGGCGACCGCGCCGCTCAGGCCTGAGGCGCTCCGCGCCACTCCCGCAAGTAATCCCGCAGCGCGACCAACACCGCGTCGGTCACCGCCTGCTGCATGGCCACGCGTCCGGCACCCGGTTGCTCCACGCGGCCCTGCCGCCATCCCAGGGAGTTGTCGCCGCGCCGGTGGACCAGCGCCCAGTAGGCCAGCGGATGCGGGACCCCGCGTTCCGGGGCGGGCTCGGCATAACCGGTGGTCGCCAGCGCGAGCTCACTGCCGAACAACGCCACCGCACCGCGGGCCATTTCGGCGGCGGTCTCGGGCGACACGGCGTTGACCGCCTCCGCCCGCGCCCCGTCCACCCCCAGATGCCGGACTTTTTGCGTGAGGGCGTAGGCGGTGATGCCCCCGAGGAAATAGTCCGAGGCTCCCGACACCGACCCAATGGCCGCCTGCAGCCGCCCGCAGGTGATACTCTCGGCCACGGCCAGGGTCAGCCGCGGCGGATGGAGCATGAGGGCCCGCAGCTCGCGCGCCACCGGCGATTCGGAAGGCGGGTCCGTTGGCCGGGGGGACTTCACGCGATCTCGATCCCCACCGGGCAGTGGTCGCTGCCCGGGATTTCGGGAGAAATCCAGGCGCGTTTCAGCCGCGGACGCAGCGCCGCCGAAATCACGAAATAATCAACGCGCCACCCGATGTTCCGCGCCCGGCAGTCGCCCATCTGGCTCCACCAGGTGTAATGGCCGCCGCCCGGCTCGAACTCGCGGAAGGTGTCGCTGTATCCGGCCGCCAGCAAGCCGCTGAAGCTCTGGCGCTCCTCGTCGGTGAATCCGGCATTGCGACGGTTGGATTTCGGGTTGGCCAGATCGATCTCGGTGTGCGCCACATTGAGATCGCCGCAGAAGACGACCGGCTTCTTCTTTTCGAGCTTGCGGAGATAACGCAGGAACGCCGGATCCCATTCCTTCACCCGGTAATCCAGCCGCGTCAGCCCGCGCTGCGAGTTGGGTGTGTAGACCGTGACCAGCCACCAATCCGGAAACTCCGCGGTGATCACGCGGCCCTCCGCGTCGTAGTCCGCCACTCCCATACCGTGCGTGATGCCGATCGGCTCCTTGCGGAAGAACATCGCCGTGCCGGCGTATCCCTTTTTCACCGCCGGATTCCACTCCGGCCGGCATCCCTTGGGCCAGGCCACGTCCTGAACGTCGCCCGGATGACATTTGATTTCCTGCAGGCAATACACATCGGCCTTCGCCGCCGCCATCACCTCCACCAGACCCTTCTTCAGGGCGGCCCGCACGCCGTTGACGTTCCACGAGATGAGCTTCATGCGGCCGCCATCATGCACCGTTCCGTGTCATCCTTTCAACCTTGGGATTGCGTCGAACGGCGGAAACCCGTGTGGTGGCCGGACGCATGTCGGTCTTTCGCCATCTGCCGCTGGGGCATCGCATCCCCGATCGTCCGCACGCCGTCTCCTGCAGCCTGCCGACCATGCGCGATCTGATCGGCTACGAGGAAAAGGATCCGGACGTCGTGCGGCACATCTCCCTCGGCTATCCCCGGTTCGTGCTGCACCCCTGCCTCCGTGAGCTCGCCGACTGGCTGGTCCGCCGCCACGGTCTGGCCGGCCGGACCCTGTGGCTTACCCCATCGGCCCACGGCGCGGCTGAGCTCGCCGCACATCTCGCCCCGGCGGCGGCTGCCCGGGGCGTCTCCGTCACCCCGTTCGCGGCGGACGGCGTGCATGGTGTCGTCCACCCTGAGAACGCCGAAGTTTACGCAGCGGCCAAAGCCTTCCTCCAAAACACCGGCATGTTCCTGGGCTCGCGCGAAGCGGAGGACGCGCTGGTGCGGCTCGGTGCCCGGCGCGCGGCTGAGGCGGAAGCGCTGTGCGCGGAGCACGCAACCGGCGAAATCAAACGGGTGCTCCGCCGAGCCCTGGTTGGGACCGGAGACGCCGACCTTTTCCCCGCGGCGAGCGGCATGAACGCGATTTACGCGGCATTTCG
>JBJKRD010000544.1:0-13083 GCA_046704925.1 Opitutaceae bacterium
ACGCACGGCACGACGCGCTGATGCTGGCGGTCGATGGCGGCAAAGACCGGGCGGCCCACCCGGGCCGTGATCCGCATGTTCACCACGACATAGGGCGAATCGGTCAATTCCACGCCGATCCGGGCCATGGGGGAGTTGAGCGGACCCATGCTGAAGCCCAGCACGTACATGGTGCGGCCCCGCATGCAGCCCTTGAAAAGGCCGCGCAGCTTCCGCTTCATCTCGAACGGGTCGACCCAGTTGTTGGTCGGGCCGGCGGCGTCCCGGGACAGGGAGCAGATGAAGGTGCGATCCTCCACCCGGGCCACGTCGCCGGGCTCGGAGCGGGCGAGATAACAGCCCGGCCAGCGCCGCGCGTGCAGGGGGCGGAAGGTGCCGTTCCGGACCAGGAGCCGGCAGAGCCCCCGGTATTCGCCGGCGGAGCCGTCGACCCAGTGAATCCGGTCCGGCTGGCACAGCGCGGCCATCTTGCGCACCCACCGGAGCAGGTGGACGTTGCGACTCAGGGGCTTGGTATTGTTCTTCATGGGGGAATGGGAGCCAGGAGCGGGCGGGACCGGCGGCCGGCAGCGTGACATGCGGGCCTGAAACCAGACTGAAGGGAATCTGAACGTTAATTCAAACGGCCGGGACAAAGCTTAACCGGAATTAGGGCGCCGTTCAGCCGGCCTTCAGGTTGGGTGGCAAGAATGCGCGGGAGTGATAGGTTGGCTCCGCCCCCCGCCGCCAATGGCCGCGACGAAATCCCTGCCCATGTCCCCGTCCCGCCGCTTCTCCCACAAATCACGTTCCTTCCGGGCACCCTTCACGCTGGTCGCGACCCTGCTCCTCGCCTGGACCCCGGTCGGCCGCGCGGACCCCGAGGCCTGGAATCAGTTCGGGCGGCCGCTCCCGCAGCCCGAGTTCCTCCAGCCCACGCTCGACCCGACGCTCCCGGCGTACCAGCCGCGGCCGGAGCTGCACTTGTCCGGCGACTTCACCGGCACCGCGTCAAACGTGCTGCCGGGGCTGGTGCAGGCGTGGATCGTCGCGTTCCGGCGATACTACCCGGAAGTCAGGATTGACCTGCTGCCGCCGTTCATCGGCAGTCAGGGGGCCAAGAAGCTGATCGCGGGCACCGTCGACTTTGTCTTCATTTCCCGCGAGCAGATTCCCGCGGATGTCGCCGCGTTTCATCAAAAATACGGCAATGATCCGCTGAGCATCCCGGTCTCGGGTGGCACCTACCCCCACTACGGATTCCTCGACGCCATCGCGTTCTTCGTGAACGACGCGAACCCGCTGCGGCGGATCACCTTCACCCAGCTCGACGCGCTGTTGTCGACGACGCGCTGGCGCGGCGGCCGGCCGATCCGGACTTGGGGCGACCTGGGATTGACCGGCGACTGGGCGGATAAACCGATCCACGTCTGGGCGGTGAAGCCGTGGAACGGGTTCGAGGAATTTGTGCGCGAGCGGGTCCTGAGCGTCGGCGGCGAGCGCGGCGAGTGGCGGCCGGATCTCAACTACGTGCCGACCGTGATTCCGCTGGCCGAACACGTGGCCCAGGACCGCTACGCGATCGGCTACGCCGGCCTCGCATTTCTCAAGCCCGGGGTGCGGACCCTGGCGCTGGCGGCCGACCCGGCCGGCCCGTACCACGAGGCGACGTACGAGGAGGTCGCCCGGGCGATGTATCCGCTCAGCCGCCTCGTCTACCTCAACGTCAACCGCGGGCCCGGTCACCCGCTGCCTCCCGCGCTGGCGGAATTCATCCGCTTCATTCTCAGCCGCGAGGGTCAGCAGGTGATTCTGCAGCAGGCGACCTACCTGCCGCTGCGGGAGTCTCAGGCGGCCGCGAGCCGGGCGATGCTGCATCCAGCGGCGCCCTGAGGGCCGCGTCCATCGCCTGGCGGAGTTCCATCTGTCGGCGGGCGTAGCTTTCCAGGGCGACGTCCGCCGGCGCGGTCGGCACCCACGGGCGGACCGCCACGGGTTAGCCCTGCGGGTCGACCGCCACCAACACCATTGTGCAGTGGGTCGTGTCGCTGGGCTCGCCGCCCCTGGGATCGCGGGCCCGGACGCTGACGGCAATGTGCATGCTCGTCCGGCCGGTATGGATCACCCGCGCGTCCACCTCGACGAGGTGGCCGATCAGCACCGGTCGATAAAACCGGATGCCGCCGACAAACACGGTCACGCAGTAGCAGCCGCTCCAGCCCACCGCACAGGCGTAGCCGGCCTGGTCGATCCACTTCATCACGGTGCCGCCATGCACCTTGCCGCCGAAATTCACGTCCGTCGGCTGCGCCAGGAAGCGCAGGCTGAGCTGCCGTTTTCCGGGCTCGCCGACGGTGGCGGTGGCAGGCATGCGGGTTGGCCGGGATCTCCGCTGTCGCTCAATCCGCCGGCGGGCTGATCAACCAGAGCACGGCCGCGTCATAAAGGGCCAGCCCGGCCGGCGTCAGGTCGTCGAACGCCGGGTTGTCCAAAGGGAAGAGCAGGCGGCGGGCCGGGGCCACGTGATCGTAGGCCATGGTGGCGCCTTTCTCGTAGCCGAAGATGGCGCATTGCCCGGGGGCATAGGGCAGGGTGGCGACGACGAGGGCGGCCCGCGATGGCGCGGCCCACTTGAGGGTGCCGGGCTCCTTGGTGAAGCGCACCGGGCCGGCGGGCAGGCCGGCCGCCAGCGGATGCCACGCGTTGACGATATCAAGGTAGTCTTCCGGCGGGTCGTCGCTCTCCTTTTCCTCGCCGTGTTCGCCGTAGTCGACGTAGCGGTCGCGGCCGGCCAGGTAGAACGCGTCGGCGGCCAGCCCCTCATAGCACATCAGCGGAATCGCCACGTTGCGGTACTTGCCCGTGAGCTTATATTTGGAGCAGGTGGCCGAGATGATCACGGCGTCCTGCCCCTGGGCCACGGATTGGGGATCGACCTGGTCGGCCACCGTGACCGCGAAGCCGAGACGGCGGAGGTAGGCGACGTTGTGCTCGTCGTCCTCGAGGCCCTCTCCGCCGTGCTTGCGCATCACATAGAGCACTTTCACGCCCGCGGCCGCCTTCGCGAGCTCGGCATGGAGCGCGGCCGGGTCGAACCGGGGTGCGGCGGGTGGCGGGCTGATGGCCCAGCGGACCGCGGCGTCGAACAGTTTGAGCCCCACGTACCAGGTCCGCTCGTCGGGATCGCTGGCGGCCGGTCCGTAGGCGGCCGTCAGGAGATGGAAGTCGTCGCGGCCGAGGTAGAAACCGACGCGGCGGGCGGGGGCTGCGAGCCCGAACATCGTGGCGCCCTTCTCGTAGGTGAAGACAGCGGCCTTGTCGGGATTTCCCTCGAAGATCGCGACGACCTCGGCGGCCGGTCCCGGGCGGCCCCAGCAACTCTCCAACGGCTGGAGGTACAGGGTGCCAAACATCTGCGCCGGCAGGCCGGCGGCCCGGGCGATCGGGTTGGTCGCATTGACGCAGTAGCCGTAGAGGTCGGTGAAGCTCTCGGCGAAGTGCTGCGTCGGCTCGATGATGTCGAAGTCCCGGTGGCGCAGCGGGCCGGTCATGCCCAGGTGCGGATAGCTCGGGGCGCTCCAGGTCAGCACCGGCACCGGCACTTCGCGGTAGGCGTTCCGGAGGACATGCGGATCCACCGTCGAGGAGATCACCACCAGATCCTCGCCGGCGGCGCGGGTGTCCGGATCGTGATCCGTCACCTCCGTCACGGCAAATCCCATCGCCTCGAGATGCCGCCTGACCGTGTCGTCGTCGGAGGGCTGCGCCGGATCGGGAGCGCCGACGACAAGCAGGGCCTTCCGGCCATGCACGGCGGCCGGGGGCAGCAGCGCCGCGCGGCCGGCCGTCAACGGTCCGGTCGCCAGGAGGACGACGGCCAGAAATCGGGAAAAGGGAGGCGACTTCATGGGAGGGGATGCCGCGATTCAGGGAGCGACCACCAGCACCTCGAAGGTGCCGGGCCGCGGGAGCCGGCCGGGCGGCGAGCCGAATTGAGCGGTGGGCAGGAAGACCCGGTGGGTCTGCGGATCAAGGGCGATGGTGCGGGCCCCGTAGGCGGTGGGGAGCCTTTGCGCGACCTCGAACGCCACGTTCGACCGGTAGCGCACGATGGTCAGGGTGCCGTCGCGGCAGGACACCAAGACGTGGCGCCCGCCGGGATCGAACACCGCCCCGTCGGGATCATCCCCGATCGGGAACGAGGCCACGACCATGCCGTTGTCGCCGTCGATGCACACCACCTGGCGGTTGCCGCAGGCGACCCACAGCCGGCGGCCGGTCGGATCGAGCGCGATCGCGGTCGGGCCCTCGCCCGGGGCGACCGGGATGTCGCCCTCCGGGCGGAGGGTGTGGGTGTCGACCACATGCAGCAGGTTGCGGTCCTCCGCACAGATCCACAGCGTGCCGTAGCCGTTCGCGGCCATGGCCTCCAGGTGGCCGCCGAGGGGCAGGTCGGCCACGACGGCGCCGGACGAGGGGTCGAGCACCGCGAGGTCACCGCTGTCGCCGTCGGCCACGAAGACGTGGCGCGAATCGGGGTCGTATTCGATGGCGTCGGGTTTGCGACCCGGCATCGGGATCGACTTGAGCACCGCCAGGGTGGCGGGGGCGAACATCGTCACGGTGTTGTTGTCGCCGTTGGTGATGAAGCCGTGGCCGAGAGCGGGCGCGAGAGCGATGCCGTGGGCATGAACGGTGGGGCCGACCGCCCCGATCTTGCTCCCGGAGTCGACATCCAACACCTCGACTTTGGTGTCGTGAGCCACGTAGAGGCGCCGCGATGGCGGGTCGACCCGGACGTAATCGTAGCCACCCGCGCCGCCGATGGCGTAACGCGCGACCACCCGGTAGCTGGCGGCGGCGGGAGGCGCGGCGGAGAGGGGGGCGGCCAGCGCGAGGACCAGGGGCAGGGCACTGGCCCGCGTCAGACGGCGCCGGACGGGCACGGCGATGGGGTTCATGGGTGAGGGAAGCAGGCGGCCGAGCCTGCGCCGCCAACCTGAAACAAGCATTAAGCGCGGCTGAAAAATAATTTAGGCAATTCCCGCTCGCGCGGCCGGTTCCCGTGGTTTAGTTTGCAGCAGGCGCCGGCGCACCTGCAATCCACCCGCCGGGCCGGCTTTCACCGCCCCGGCCGCCGGCCTTCCGCCATGAAAATCCTCATCGTCGAAGACCAGCGTCGGCTGGGACTGTTTCTGAAGAAGAGTCTCTCCGAGCGCTCCTACACCGCCACCTGGGTGCAGACCTGCCGGGAGGCGCGCGACGCCCTGTGCGAGACGGGCTATGACGTGATCGTGCTGGACCTGAGCCTGCCCGACGGCGACGGCCTTGAACTCCTGCGCGAATGGCGCAAGAGCGGATTCAACGAGCCGGTGCTGATCCTCAGCGCCCGCGATGCGGTCGAGGACCGCATCCGCGGCCTGGACCTGGGCGCCGACGATTACCTCCCCAAACCCTTCAGCCTCGAGGAACTGCTGGCGCGGGTGCGTTCGCTGCTGCGGCGACAGGCGCCGGTGAAGGAGACCGTGCTCGAACACCGGGGCATCCGCGTCGACCTGCTGGGCCGGACCGTGACGCAGAATGGCAAGGGCATCGACCTGACCAGCCGCGAGTTTGCGTTGCTGGAGATGTTCCTGCAAAACGCGGGGCGGATTCTGACGCGCACGCTGATCTGCGAGAAGATCTGGGAGTCGCACTACGACATCGATACCAACCTGCTCGACGTCTACATGAGCAAGCTGCGGGCGAAGCTGGAGAACACGCCCGGCAAGCCGTTGTTCAAGACGGTGCGCGGCGTCGGCTACCAGTTGGTATGAGATCGATCGGGGCACGCCTGTCCATCGGCTACGCCCTGGCCTCGGCGGCGACGCTCGCGGGCCTGTTTTTTCTCGGCTATTTCCTGCTGGAGCGTCAGCTCATCGACAGCCTCGACCTCCTGAACGAGACGGAGTTCGAGGAGATCCGGCAGAGCCTGGGCAAGGACTTTGCGTCGCTGACCCCCCGGGAAATCGACCGGCGCATTCGCAGCACCACCGAGGTCGCGTCCGTCCTCTTCTACATCGACATCCACGAAAAGGGAAAGGGGGTGCTGTTCGCTTCGTCGAACGTCGGCCAGGGCCGGATGCCGGACGTCCCCGGCAAGCGTCGGTTCAACGGCCTGGTCAGCGGCGTGGGCGAACTGCGGATCGGCGAATTCGTGCTCGGCCCAATGGACGTGATGGTCGGCACCTCGCTCGGCCAAGTGCGGCGGCTGATGGACGGCTACGCCGAGATCAGCCTGGTCCTGGTCTGCCTGATGCTCGTGGTGAGCGTGATCACCGGCATGGCGCTCAGCCGGGTGGCGATGCGCCCGGTGCGGCTGATCCAGGAGACGGCCAATCACATCCGGTCGGACAACCTGAGCGAACGCATCCCCGTCGCCGACGTGCGGGACGAGATTTCCAACCTCGCCCGGCTCCTGAACGAGATGTTCGACCGGCTGGAGTCGTCCTTCGAGCAGATCCGCCGGTTCACTGCCGAGGCCTCGCACGAGCTGAAGACGCCGCTGTCGCTGGTCCGCCTGCAGGCCGAAAAACTGCTGGTGGAGGGCGGGCTGACGCCGGCCCAGGAGGAGGCGGTCCAGATGCAGCTGGAGGAGATCGCGCGCCTGAACCAGATCATCGAGGAACTGCTGTTCCTGTCGCGGGCGGAGGCGCGGGCGGTCAAACTCGATTTCCAGCGCGCCGATCCGCGGCCCTTTCTCGAGGCATTTGCCCAGGACGCGCTGGATCTGGCGGAACACCGCGGCCTGCGTTTTGCCATGCGGCAGTCCGGGAGCGGCCAGGCGGACTTCGACGCGAAATGGCTGCGCCAGGTGCTGTTCAATCTGCTGACCAACGCCCTCAATGCCTCGCCGCCGGGCGGGCAGGTGACCCTGACATCGGAATTCACGGTCGACGCCTGGCGCGTCGCGATCGAGGACGAGGGTCCGGGCGTGCCGCCGCGCCAACGCGAGCGGATCTTCGACCGCTTCGTGCGGCTCTCGCCGGGGGCCACCGAGGCGAAGGGAAGCGGGCTGGGGCTCACGATCTCCCGCAGCATCATCGCGCTCCATCACGGAACCATCCGCGCGGAGGCGGCGTCGGGGGAGTCCGGTCTGCGCGTGGTTTTCGAGCTGCCCATCGCCACGACGGCGGCGCCAGCGGCGCCACCTCCGGCCGTCCGCCCGACCCGGATGGCCGAGTTGCACACCGACTGAAGCCGGCCGGCGGCGTCACCAAATCCCGATGAACCGCCACCAGATCAAGCCCACGCCCAGCCACAGCGCGAGATTCACCACACAGACGATGAATCCGAGGGTCCACCAGGTCGCCTGGGAGACATAGCCCAGCCCGAAATACACCGGGGCCGAGCCGGTGCCGTAGTGGGTGAGGCCGGCGTTGAGGTTGGAGAAATAGGCGAGCGGCCAGACGGCCAGCGGCGCGGGCACGCCGGTGGCGAGGGCGGCGCTGACAAAGGTCGGATAGAGCGCGGAGACGTGCGCGGTCATGCTGGCGAAGCCGTAGTGGGCGAAGACGTAGATGGCGGCGAGCACGGCCAGCGAGAGCGCCCACGGCCAGCCGTGCATGTGGCTGAAGACGCCGCCGGCGATGATGCGGATGACGCCCTCGTCGCTGAGCTGCTCGGCCATCATCAGCAGCGGAGCAAACCAGATGAGCGCGTCCCAGGCCTTGGTGTCACCGAGGAGATCGTCCCAGGAAAGCACGCCGGTGAGCAGGAAGGCGCACACGCCGGCGAGCGCCACCACGGCGTTATTGAGATGGGTCCAGGGCGCGCTGATCCAGCCCATGATCACCACCAGCAAGATGCCCATGAGCAGGATTTCCGGCCGCCGCATCGGCCCCATCTGCGCGAGCCGCTCCCGGGCGTGCGCCGGCGCCCGCTCGGTGGTCAGGAGGTCGGGCGGATTGAGCTGGTGCAGGAGCCAGGGCACAAGGGCGAAGGTGCAAAGGCCGGGGACCGCGGCGGCGAGGGCCCAGCGGCCCCAGGTCAGGTCGACGTGCGCGATGTTGCGGGCGAAGTCGGCGATCAGGGGATTGGCCGCCATGCCGGTGAGAAACATGGCGGAAGCCGCGTAGGTGCAATGGAAGCCGACCAGGGTGAGGTAGGAGCCGATGCGGTTGGCCGACGGACCCGGCGTCGAATCCAGCGCCTGGGCCAGGCTGCGGATGATCGGGGCGATGATGCCGCCGCCGCGCGCCGTGTCCGAGGGCACCAGCGGCGCCAGCACGAGGTCCGAGATGGCCACGGAGTATCCCAGGGCCAGCGAGGTGTGCCCGAATTTGCTGATGAAAAGGTAGGCGATGCGGGTGCCGAGGCCGGTGGTGGTCACGGCGCGGGCAAAGATGAAGGCCGAGAATACGAGCCAGACGGTGGTGTTGCCGAATCCCGAGAGCACGGTCGCGGTCGGCAGCGTGCCGGTCAGGGCCAGCAGGGTCATCGCCGCCACCACGCTCACGCCCATCGACACGGGGCGCGCCACCAGCGCAATAATCGTCGCCATGAACACGGCGAGCAGGTGCCGCTGATCCGCGCCCAGACCGCCCACCGGGGTCAGGTAGAGTGCCAGGCCCGGAATCAGGACGAACAGCCAGCGGCGCAGGGTGGGCACGGAGCGAGGACTCATCGCGGGGGCCGGTCCGCCGTGCGGTGGACCGGGGGCGGCCATCAGCAAACCCCGGCTTCAAAAGCGTGGCAAGGGGGAACGGAGGAATTGAGGAATGCCGAGTGTCGATTGCCGAATTACCGCACCAACGACCAGCGGTCGGCCGCCAGGTGACGCCTTGCCGCGGGCAGCTTGCTTCGTGCGCCGGGCCGGCCGATGCACCGACCGGGCGCCCGCAGACCGCGGACTGTCAATTCACCGGCTCGACCGAGTAGCGCAGGAGCGCGGCGACCTCGGGTTTGTTGTACTGGGGCGAAACGCCGACGAACAGCTCGTTCAGGCTGGGCACAAAAGTCTCCGATTTCGCGCCCGGGGCGGACGGCACGCGCGCGATCTCCCGGTAGTGGTCCGGGTCGATTTCCTGATACACCCCGATCTCGCCCGCCGCGCCCGGCACGTAGATACGCCCCCGGGCCGCATCGAAATCCGTGCCGTCCACGACGGCGGGCACGTCGATCGTGGCCACGGTCTTGCCATCCTCGCTGTTGAGCACGACCAGTTTGCCGGGGTTGCGCGTCACGACGAAGAGGCGGTGATGGGCCTCGTCGAACGCCATGGTGAGGTTGGTGCGCGCGCCCGCGATCGGCCATCGCGCGGTGACCGTGAGGGTCTTCTTGCTGATGACATCGACCTCGTCGCGATCGGCGACGTTGATGAACATGCGGTCGCCCTTCTGCTCGGCGCGCACGGCCTCGACATGCGCCGAGTCGAATTCGAGCGCGCGCAGGGGCTTTCCCGTCCAGGGGTCGATTTCGTGCAGCCAGCAATGCTTGAGCTCGACGTCGGAGCCGCCGGTCACGATGTAGAAGCGCCTGGTGGAACCATCGTAATAGCCGGTGTCAGCCCCGGGCTCGAGTGGGATGTAACCCAACACCCGGTAGGTGCGGTCGTCGATGATGCGCGAACCCTGCTGGCCGCCGTCGGTGACGATCAGCCGGTGGGTGCCGGGCACCAGGAAGAAGGCGTGCGGCGTGTTGAAGGTCTTGAGGCTGGCCAGGTGCCGACCGTTCTTGAGGTCAAACACCTCGACCGTGCCGTGATCCTCGGCCGCCAGAAACAGCTTGTTCGCGGGAATGTCGGCAAAGAGGTGATCGACGTCGCCGTGGTAGCCCGGGAAATCGGTGCGTCCCCGGAGCACAAGCGGCTCGTTGGTCGGAACGGAAAACAGGGGGACGGTCCCAAGCGCGAGAAGACCAGCCAGCAGGCGCAACCGCGGAAGTTTCATTGGGTCAGGCACGTTTATCGGCTCCAGTTTCTTTGACATCGGGCGGGTGCCGCCCGTGGCGCCGGAGCAAAGCGACGGCGGTCACGGCGGCCGCGGCTAGTCGCGAGGCGGCGGCCCAGCATCAGGACGCCGGCGCGAAGAGCGCGGCCAGATTGGGGATTTTTTGCGCCAGGCCGTCGCGGATCGCGAGCGCCTTGGCCAGCAGTTGCACGAGATCGTCGCCCGCCTGATATTTGAAAACCAGACCGGTGGCCCCGATGTAATGCCCGGCGGCGTCGAGCAAGGGCACCTGTACCTCGAACTTGTGGGGATCGGTCATATTGGGCGCCATGACGATCTTGTGTTCGTTGGCCACGGCCAGGTCGTCGGAATCGTCCTGCTTGCCGACGCGATCGAGGTTGGTGGCGAACATGACCTCGTCCTTCGCGCCGGGCGGCACGGCGTGCAGCCCCACGACCACCAATTCGGGATGAGCGGCCATCAGTTCGTTGACCAGCTTCTGGCCGTAGATGTGGTTGTCCGCCGCCTTGCCCCAGTGGTCATCGGCGCGGGCCAGGGCCGCGAAAAGGCTGAACAGGAGCAGGGACGAGAGCACGGACAGAGACAGACGTTTCATGGGGAGGAGCGTGAGGTTGTGGGCGGAGTTCGAACGAACGGAGTTTTGCACGGCCGCCTGAAGCGTGGCTTAAGCAAAGCTGAAAATCCGTTCACCCGAGCGGCGGTCAGAACTTCTTGTCGACGCTGATGAAGGCCAGCCGGCCGACGGGCGAATAGGTGGCGGTGTCGACGTTGTCGTTGTTCAGGCTCGCGGGCTGGGCCAGCGGCGAAGCCGGCGGCATGCGGTTGAAAACGTTGTTGATGCCGAAGACCACGCGCGCGCCCTTGAGCAGGCCGGCCAGGCCGGGGTCGGCGGTCTCGGCAAACGTGTAGCCGACCTGCAGGTCGAGGGTGGAGTAGGCGTTGACCCGCGACGGGGTGTGCGTCTGCAAGTAGAGCGCCGGCACCTGGCCGCTCTGGATGTCGGTCACCGCCGACATATAGGTGCTGCCGGCCGTGACATCCCACTGGCGCCCCTTCCATGCGACCGTGGTATTGAAGCTGTACTGGGGCTGGTTCCCGCTCATAGTCTTTCCGTTGGTGGCAAAGCCGGCGTATTCGTAGAAGGGCAGGCTCGGCAGGTCCTCGACCTTGAACGACTGGAGGTAGGTCCCGGTGGTGCTGAAGATGAACTGGCCGAAGCGGGTGGGCCGCTCGTAATCCGCGGTGAGGTCGACCGCCTCGACATGCACGCCCCCGGAATTGACCTTGTGGTCGAGGATGTAGAGGTCGTTGGCATAGCTGCCGCCGGTCAGCAGGTTGTAGAGGCCGCCGGGCGAGCTCAGGGCGGTCTGACTGGCGCCGGCGGTGCCGGGCATGGCGCCGACGGCGATCTGGGAAATATACGGCGACGCCGAACCGAGGGCGTTGACGCTCGCGACGATGGTGGAGGCGCCGAGGCCGGCCGCCAGGCCCTTTTGGTAGACGTTCACGTAGTTCGCCGAGATCGTGAGGCCCCTCACCGCGTGCGGCGAATATACCACACCGAGCGACCGGGAGACGGCGGTGCTGGGCTTGATGGAGGGGTTGTTGCCGTTGCCGGAGAAATACGGGAGGCCGACCAGGCTCGGATTCTTCTGGCCCGCGCCGTCGAGGACGAAGTTGTAAAGGAAGGAATTGCCCGAGGCCAGGGACACGGAGGGAGGTCCGTACTCGTCATAGAGCAGCGGCGCGGTAAACGCCTTGGAATAGGTGAAGCGCACGGTGAGTTGGTCGTCGAACGGCTGCCAACGGAAGCCGATCTTCGGCACCCGGGAGGTGCCCGCGTCGCTGTAACGGTCGGCCCGGCCGGCCACCGAGAGGTCGAAGGCGTGGACGCCCGGGACTTTCATGGCCGGTCCCGTGATCGGCACGCGCAATTCGGCGTAGTACGAGTCGATGGTCCGGGTCTTCGAGAAGGGATCGAAGAAGACCGCGCCGCCGCCCCAGTTGTGGTTGAGGGCCGAGGTGCTGAGATTGTACGAGTTTTGGTCGGGGGTTCCCGCCAGCTTCTCCTTGCGGGTGGCCGCGCCGACCGCGACGCCGAGCCAACCGGCCGGCAACTGGAACACCGAGCCGACCACCTTGGCATCGTAGGAGGCGAGGGTGCTGCGGGTGCGGATCAACTCCGAGCCGTACAGGTTGGCCAGGGACGCGGGGTCGTTGCCGGCCCGCGCGAAGGGGTCGAGCGCGGGGACGTACACGTAATTGGCACCGGCGACGGAAAACCCGCTCAGTTCCTTGCTGTACGAGCCGCCCGCGACCGGGTTGCCGGAGGCGTCATAGCCGCCGGCGACCGCCGCCGCCAGGTTGGGGGTGAAGAGCTCGTTCTTCAGTTGCTGGACGGTCTTGCTTTCGCTGTAGGTGCCGCCGACCTCCCAATTCCAATGCTCGTTGATGGCGCCGCGGAGCCCGAAGGTGAACCGGTCGCCCGTGGAATTGTTGTAGGTCTGCAGCGGCGTATCCAGGTGCCCGACCACCACGCCGGGCACCGCCACGGTCAGCGGATTGTAAGGCGACCCGGCCGGGACGGCGACCGTGGCCAGGTTGCTGAGAAAGGCCGACGTCTGGTCGAAGCTTTTGGTCTTCGAGTAGAGAAAGTCGCCGAACGCCACCAGGCGGTCGCCGGCCAGTTGGGCCGTGAAGTCGGCCATCGCCCCCCGCTGTTCCTGCTGGAGCAGGATCATCTCATACGGAGCGACGTTGAGCGGGGAGATCGCGGGGTCCCCCGGCGGCGCATAGATGCCGGCGGTCACGAGGTCGGCCATGCTCGCCGCCGTGGCCTTGGTCCCCACGCCGACCTTCTGGCTCGGCGAGGCGAGGGCCGGGCTCAGGAAGTACCCGCTGACAAAACCCGGCAGGTTCGTCCCGGTGCGCGGATTGTCCGCGATAAAAGGCCGCTGGCTCTGCCACAGCGGGTCTGTCTTCGCCCAGCTCCCGCTCACGGTGATGTTCACGCCGTGCCGCGAGGCGCCCGCCACCACGTAGGCCGACCGTTCGTTGTAGTGGCCGTCGCCGCTGGCGAAGCCGTACCGCCCGCCGAAATCCGCGCCCTGGTAGTTGGACTTGAGAATGATGTTGATGACGCCGCCGACGGCGT
>JBJKRD010000545.1:0-11697 GCA_046704925.1 Opitutaceae bacterium
GAATGCGAGTTGTTGAAGCCGTACCCGGCAAACTAGTTCAGGATGTCGAAGATGGCGTTGGAGGTGTCCTCGGGGATGCCATGCAGGCGCTTGGCGCCGGCGACGAATTTGCCGCGTTCCTCCGCCATGGCCACCGGGTCCTTCTTGCCCATCGCGCGCCGGAGCATGTCGGCGCCGCCGAGCGTGTAGCCGGCGATGATCCTGGCGGCCTCCATCACCTGCTCCTGGTACACCATCACGCCGTAGGTCTCGTGGCAGACGTCCTCGAGGAGCGGATGGGGGAACTTGACGGTCGCCGGGTCCATCTTGCCCCGGATGTAGGCGGGGATCCACTCCATCGGGCCCGGGCGATAGAGCGCGATCAGGGCGATGATTTCGTCGATGTTCGAGACCTGGAGCTGGCGGCAGAGCGCCTGCATGCCGGTGGATTCGAGCTGGAACACGCCGGTGGTGCGGCCGGAGTTGAGCAGGGCGAAGGTGGGGGCGTCGTCCAGCGGCACGCGCTCGATGTCGAAAGCGGGGTCGACGGTGCGGCGCACGTTTTCCACCGCGTCCGCGATGACGGTCAGCGTCTTCAGCCCGAGAAAGTCCATCTTGAGCAGGCCGAGCTTGGCGACGGCGTTCATGTCGTACTGCACCGTGACGTCGCCCTCCTGCAGCGTCAGCGGCACGTACTCGACCAGCGGGGTGTCGGTGATGATGATGCCGGCCGCGTGTTTGCCGGTGTTGCGCACCATGCCCTCCAGCACGCGCCCCTGGGCCACGATCGCGGCGGCCGCGGGGTTCGCCGCGATCTCCGCCCGGAGCTCGGCGGATTTGGCGACGGCGTCGTCGAGGGTGATGTTCAACTCGTCGGGGATCATCTTCGCCAGCCGGTCGGCCTCGGCGTACGGCAGGTTGTGCACCCGGGAGACGTCGCGGATGACCATCTTGGCGCCGAGCGTGCCGTAGGTGATGATGTTGGCCACGCAGTCGTCGCCGTACTTCTGCCGGACGTAGGCGATCACCTCACCCCGCCGCCGCATGCAGAAATCGATGTCGAAATCGGGCGGCGACACGCGCTCCGGGTTGAGGAAGCGTTCGAAGAGCAGCTTGAAGCGGAGGGGATCCAGGTTGGTGATGCCGAGCGCGTACGCGACCAGGCTGCCGGCGCCGGAGCCGCGGCCCGGTCCGACGGGAATGCCGTGTTCCTTGGCCCAGTGGATGAAGTCCCAAACCACGAGAAAGTAGTCGGTGTAGCCGGTCTGCTCGATGATCGAGAGCTCGTAATCCATGCGCTCGCGGAGCACCCCGGCGAGCGCCGGGTGCCCGGTTCTGGTTTCAGAGGTCGAGGTCGGGCTGCCGAGGGATTGGCCGCGGTCACCTGAAACGTGGTCGGCGCTGTCTGGTTTCCGGTCTCCGGTCTCCGGTTTCCGTGGCGCCTCGAAGTCCACTCCATACCGGCGCCGCAGCCCGTCCCAGGCCAGTTGCTCCAGGTAGCCGGCCCGGTCGGTGGTCACCGCCGGCGGCAGCGGGTAGCGCGGATATCGTTCCGACCCCTTGGGGAACGGGATGGCGAGATCGACCATTTCGGCCACCGCCTGGGTGTTGACGACCGCCTCCGGCAATTCGTGAAAGAGGGTCTCCATCTCCGCCCGCGACTTCAGGTAGAACTGCTGGCTGTCGAACCGCATGCGGTCGGTGTCGTCGATCTTGGCGCCGGTCTGGATGCATAGGAGCGCGTCGTGCGGGCCGGCGTCCTCCGCGCGCACGTAATGCACGTCGTTCGTGCACACGATCTTGAGGGTCAGCTCGCGCGCGAGCTTCAACAGGTCCGGCACGATCTGGTGCTGCGGCGCCAGACCGTGATCCTGGATTTCGACGAAGAAATGGTCCCGGCCGAAGATGTCCACGAACCGGCCGGCGGCGCGGCGGGCATCGTCATAGCGGCCGTGCAGCAGCCGCTGCGGCACCAGCGCCGCCAGGCAGCCGGTGAAGGCGATGAGACCTTCGGCGTACTTCGCCAGCGTCTCGAAGTCGGCGCGGGGACGGTAATAGAAGCCGCGCAGGTGGGCGTCGGACACCAGCTTGAGCAGGTTCTGGTAGCCGGTGAGGTTGCGGGCGATCAGGCCCAGGTGGAAGACCGATTTGCCCTCCTCGCTGCGGCCGGTGCGCTCGAGCCGCGAGCCCTCCGTGAGATAGATCTCGCAGCCGATCAGGGGCTTGATGCCGTGGGCGCGCGCCTGGTTGTAGAAGTCGATCGCGCCAAAAAGGTTGCCGTGATCGGTGAGCGCGAGGGCCTTCATGCCCAGCTCGGCCGCGCGGTCCATCAGCCGGTCGATCCGGCAGGCGCCGTCGAGCAGGCTGTAGTCGCTGTGGACGTGCAGATGGACGAAATTCGGGTCGGCGGTCGCCACGGTGACGCAGCCCATGCCCGGGCGGGCAAATGTTCAAGGCCGGAGTTGGCCGGCGGAAAATAGGGATTGACGGAGGGAAAGCCGACTGGAGACTTAGCCGTTTTTCCTCCGAACACGCCTGTCTCCAACATGTCCATTGAAATCAAGATCCGCAAAAACGAGCCGGTGGATCGTGCGCTGCGCCGCCTGAAAAAGAAGCTCGACCGCGAGAACGTCATTCGGGAAGTCCGCGCGAAGCGTTACTACGAGAAGCCGTGCGAGCGGCGGCGGCGCAAGGCCAAGGTGGCGGCGTTCACCGCGATGCTCCGCGCCCGTTACGAGAGCTGAACGTTTGCGGCCCCGTGGCCCGGCCCCCGGTGGCCGGCGCGGCGATTTTCTTTCGGCAACAGGCGGGCCCGCCCGCCGGCGGTGGTCGCCTGAGAAACCGTCGTGACCCCGATCCTGGCCCTTTCCACCGCCTGGTGTTCCGGGCGTCATTCCGACGGCTCCGCCATGCTGCACGAGATGGCGGAACTGGGCTTCGCGCAGGTGGAGCTCAGCCACGGCATCCGCATCGTCCTCGTGCCGGGCATCCTCCAGGCGCTTGACGAGGGCGTCGTCCAGGTCAGCTCGACCCATAATTTTTGTCCGCTGCCGCCGGGCATGGCGCACCCCGCGCCGAATCTCTTCGAGCCTTCCGCCCCGGCGGGGCGCGGGCACGAGCACGGGCAGTGGCTGCGGCAGACGCGGCGCACGATTGACTTCGCGGCGCAGGTCGGGGCGCAGGCGGTGGTGATGCACCTCGGCCGGGTCGGCTTCTTCTGGCGCAATCCGGGCCGGCGGCTGCGCCGCTTTGCCCGGCGGCAGGCCGACGCCGCCCTCCCGGGCGATCCGCGTTATCCGCGCCTGCTCGCCTGGGCCGAGGCGCGCCTGCGCCGGTGCGCGCCCGCCTTCTGGGAGCAGACGCGACGGAGCCTGGAGGAGATCATCCCCTATGCGGTGGACAAGGGCGTGCGCCTCGGCTTGGAGAACCGCGAGAAGTTCGAGGAGCTCCCCCGCGACGCCGATTTTCCGGCGCTGCTCGCGGCGGTGCGCCCCGCCGGCGCCGCGGGCTACTGGCACGACACCGGCCACGCCGAATTGAAGGAGCGGATGGGCGTGATCACCCAGCAGCGGCTGCTGGAAGAGAATGCAGACCGCCTCGTCGGTTTTCACCTGCACGACGTCGACGCGGCGGGGCACGACCACCAGCCGATCGGACGCGGCCGCGTCGATTTTCAGATGGTGCGGCGCTTCTGGCGGCCCCACCACCTGCTGGTGCTGGAATTGAGTCCGCACGTCTGCGCCGTCGACGTGCTCGAATCGAAGAAGCGGATCGAGGATCTGATGGGTTGAGGCGCGCGGCGCGCTTCAGGCCGGCTGCACCGGCCGGCGGACACAGTTGACGATCGGGATTCGAGAAGGCAGAAATACCTGGAAGATTCGAGACGTCCCCGAATCCCAGATCTGAAATCTCAAATCCCCACCCCATGCCCACCGACCAGCGTTTTGAAGACCTGCCGGCGTGGCAGACCGCCGCCGATCTCTACGATCGGACCGACGACTTCCTCGACGCGGCCCCGCCGCGATTGCGCGCGAGCGTCCGGGATCAACTCGAACGTGCCGCGCTGTCCGTCTCCAACAACATCGCCGAGGGATTTGAGCGCGGCACCACCAACGAATTGCTCGCCTTTCTCTACATCGCGCGCGGCTCCGCCGGCGAAACGCGGTCCATGTTGACGCTGTTGGCGCGGCGTCCGTATTTGGCGAGTTTCAAATCTCAAATCTCAGATCTGAGACGGCTCGCCGAGTCCTGCTCCCGTCAGATCCGGGGCTGGGCCGGCTCATTGCAGAATTCGGACATCGCCGGGCCGCGGCATCTCAACGAGCGAACCCGGCGCCAATACCAGGAACGCCGGGCCCGCGCAGCGGACGCGGCGCAATTCGAGGAGCTGCTCCGGCAGCATCTGCCACCGGACCATCCACTGTATCCGGACGGCCGGCCTCCCGGGGCGGGCGGAGAGTCGGCGGCGCCCGCCTGAAATCCCGGATGGACTGCCGTTGGGCGGGCGTCACGCCGACCAGACACCGGCGATCGGCGTCCCGCAATAGCGGCAGTTGCCGCCGACGAGATGGAAGGCCGTGACGGAGAACACGTCGCGCTCGATGACAGCCCGCCGGCAGCCGGGGCAGAAGGTCGTGCCGGCGTCAGCGACCTCGCGCACGTTGCCGACGTAGACATAACGCAGGCCGGCCGCGCGCGCGACGTCCCGGGCGCGCACCAGCACGTCGATCGGCGTCGACGGGAGGTGGTCGAGCTTGTGCTCCGGATGGAACCGCGAGAAGTGCAGGGGCCGGTCGGGCCCGAGGTTCGCCACCAGCCATTCGCACATGCGCTTGATCGTCTCCAGGTCGTCCGTGTACGAGGGCACGATGAGGTTGATCACCTCGAACCAGACGCCGAGTTCGTGGTAGGTCTTGAGCGTGTTGAGGATCGGCTGGAGCTTGCCGGTGTTGAGCCGGTGGTAGGTGTCCTCGCTGAATCCCTTGAGGTCCACGTGGGCGGCGTCGACGAACGGGGCCAGATCGCGGAGCGGGCGGTCCTCGATCGATCCGCAGGTGACGATGATGTTCTTCAGGCCGTGGGTCCGCGCGAGGCGGCAGGTGTCGGACGCATACTCGTAGTAGGCCGTGGGTTCGGAGTACGTGTAGGAAAGCGACGGGCAGCGCAGCGCCTCGGCGACGGCGACGACGTCCTCGGGGAAGAGGCTCAGCCGGGCGAGCTGTTCGCCGGTGATTGAGCGCGGCAGCGGCGGGCGCAGGCGGAATTCCGGTCCGCGCGGGTCCTTGGTCTCCTCCGGTTTTTTCTGGGAGATCTCCCAATTCTGGCAGTTGAGGCAGCGGAAGACACACCCGGAGGTGGCCAGCGAAAAGGTCGGAGTGCCGGGCAGGAAGTGGTAGAGCGGCTTCTTTTCGACCGGATCGATGTGGAAGGTGCACGGGTTGCCGTAGGCCATGGTGTAGAGCGTCCCGTCGCGATTGACCTTGTTGCGGCAGTGGCTGCGGTCGCCCGGGGAGAGCAGGCAGTTGTTGGGGCACACCTTGCACTGGGTGTTGCGGTCGAGCTTGAGGTAGTGCGAGGCCTCCTTCACCCAGCCGCGCTTTTGCCAGAGCGCCCACACCTCGTCGCCGGGGGCGTCGCCCTTGAAGATCTCGGCGGGGGCCTCCGGATTGCCAGTCTTGAAGAGGCCGTCGAGCCAGCCGCCCCGCGCCGGCAGCGTCAGTCCGGCGGCGCCCGCGGCGCCGCACACAATGGCGCGGCGGCGGGTCATCAGCCCCGGCGGAGCCGGGCTCAGGTTCGCGGACTGGTTTTGATCCATCCCCATCGGACGAAGGCGAGGTAGACCGAGGGAACCACGTGCACGGTCACGAGCAGGCCCAGCGGCAGGTGCATCAGCTTGTGCAGGGTCAGGGCGGTGTTTTCGCTGGCGAGGACGCTGAAACCATAACGTCCGCTCATCGCGTAACCGGTCGCGAGGAACGCGAGCACCAGCGGGAGCAGCAGCCAACCGGTCCAGCGGACGAGTTTCAGGCAGATGAAGCTGATTTTGTTCATGCGGCGGACCTCCTCCAGGCTAAGCCGGCGGCGGCGGCGTTCAATCCCGCGGTGAGCAGGCAGACGATCGTGACGCCGAAGAGCGGCAGCAGGAGCGTGCTGACCAGCAGCGCGCCGAGCGCGGCGCCGACGAGGTCCGCGCCGAACAGGCCCGCCGCCACGGCGGTGACGGCGGCGGCATCCGCCGATCCGGCGAGCGGGAATTGTGCGCCCACCAGCCACGCCAGCCCGAAGGTCAGCAGGAGAATGAAGCCCTGGCCGGCCGCCTCGCCGCCGGTCGCGGCCTCGAGGACCGCCGGCGCGCGCAGCAGCCAGGGCAGGGCGGCCGCGAGCAGCGCCACCCCGCAGGCCAGCGCGACCAGGGTCCGGCCGGGGCGACGGCGACAACCGGTTGTCACCCGCGACGACCCGTGCGTCGCCCACCACGCCCCGGCCGCCAACCCCGCCATGAAAACCGTGACTACCACGCCGACCTGACGATACAGCGATCCGTAAAGCACCTGATACCCCAGCAGGATTACCACCTCCAGGCCCGAGGCCGCGAAGCCGGACGCGAAGATGATCCGGGGCGCGGGCCGCAGGCGGAGCAGGTACCCGGCGAGCAGCAGCCCCAGGCCGGCGGCCAGCAGTTTGCTGGGGCCGGCGAACTGGCTCAGCCAGTGACGCAGGTGGTAGTAATACAGGATCGGATCGAAATCCCGGTTGCGGGCCGCCGGGCGGGCGACGGCGCGGTCAAGATCGGCCAGCCGGTCCGGGGCGAGCGTCGCCTGCAGATAGCTGCGCGTGAGCAGCCGGGGAGGCACGCCCGACTGCGCCAGCCGCGAGGCAATGTCGGGATCGAGCGGCCGGTCCGAGGCGAGAAAGAACACCCGGCCGCCCGGAATCATGAGTAGGTGCGGGAACACCGTCGCGAGCGTCCGCCGCGCCGAGGCCAGCAGGCGGCCCAGCTCCGGGCTGACGTAGTTCTCGTAGTGGCCGAGACCGAACGCCAGCACGGCCCCGGGCGCGAGCCGTCGGCGCAAGGACTGGAAGAACTCCGCCGTGTAGAAGCGGTTCAACTGCGAGGTGGAGGGATCAGGCAGGTCGATGATCGCCGCGTCGAAGTGCTCGTGGCTGCGGCGCACGAAGCGGCGGCCGTCGGTGGTGACGATCCGGATCCGTGGATCGTCGAGGTTTTCCGGGAGGAGCCGCCATCCCGCCGCGACGATCGCCGGGTCCAGCTCCACGTAGGTGACCGTGGCCCCGGGGTCGGCGCGCAAGATTTCCCGGGCATCGCCGGTCACGCCGCCGCCCAGGAGCAGGACCCGCCGGGCCGCGGGCCGTTGGCTCAGGGCGTACTCCACCGCCTCCTCGACGGCGCCCAGGTTTTCCGTGGCCGCCACCGGCACGCCGTTCTCATGGAACGTCAGCAAGCCATCGCGGTCCCCGACCACCAGCCGGCCATACGGCGAATTCGCCCGGAAGACCACCTCTTCGCCGCGAAATTGCAGGGCGGTGGTGACAAAGTCGGCGTCGACGAGCGCCACGTGCACCGCCAGTCCCGCGGCCACGACGACACTGACTTCGAGCAGAAACCAGGCGCGGCGACGCCATGCGAGCAGACCGGCCAGGGTCAGGTCCAGGAACGCCGGGAAGCACAGAAGGGCGAAATGGTCGCACCACGGCACCAGGGCGAAACTGAACAGCACGCCGCCGGCAATGCCGCCGACGGTGTCGGCCAGGTAAACCCGGCCGAGGCCAGCGTGCTCGCGTGTCGGCGCCGGCGCGGAGCAGGCCAGGACGAGCAGCGCGCCCGAGACGAGACAGAACGGCGCCAGCAGGACCAGGCTGCCCACCACCGTTCCGGTCAAGCCCACCGCCATCCCGTGACCGAAGACGGGATCGCGCAGGACACGCACGGCCGCCACCTGGAAGAGGGGGATGACCGCCACGACGATCAGGCCGGCGTTGAACCACGGGGCGCCGCGAAGCCACTTTGCCGGTCTCCGCTCGGCGGTTGCCGGCGGAGCGGGGGCGGCCGCGGTGCCGCCTTCGTCACGCGGGGCGAGCCAGCGTCCCAGCCCGGCACCCAGTCCGGTCAGAAGGAGCCAGTTTCCGAGGCAGATGCCGAGCACGAGTTCGTTGCCCGAGAACGCCGCCAGCAGTTCGCGCATCAGGGCCAGTTGCGTCATCACCGCGGTGGCGCCGAGCGCGCCGACCGCCAGGAGCGTGAGGGCGCGCGGGGAAGGTGGTGAAAGCGGCGGTGCGTCGGTCACGGGGATGTCGCGGTTGGTGGGCGGTCCGGGGTGATGCGGTGGAGAACCTCCGTCCCAACTCCCGGTCCGGCAGGCGCATCCGGGGCGCGTGGGCGGACTCAGTCGCGGTGGGCCGGGGTCGCAGCGAAATCCGACTCCTTGAACGACTCGACGCGGTAGATGAAGACGGCGGCGCCCGCCTGACGCCAGGCGGACGGGGCGCATCCCGCCTTGGCGGCGAGCTGGCTGAGGAAAACCTCCTTGTCGGGGAGCTGCTCCCAAACCTGCGGCAGAAAGGTGGCGCTTCGATCGCCAATCCGCAGCACGACGCCGTCGATCCCGGGCTGGAGTTGTCGCAGCAGGTCGTCCGGCGAGGTGAAGGCCAGCGGTTGCGGCTCGGTGAGCACGCTGATCTCGATCGCCAGCTGGTTCACTTCGCGCGCCGTGACCGGCGGGAAGCGCGGATCCTGCAAGGCGGCGTTGCGGGCGTTCTCCATCACCGCGCGGTACAGCGGCCCCTGCGGCAGGATGTAGCCGATGCAGCCGCGCAGATCTCCCTGCTTCGTCAGGGTGACGAAACAACCCTTGGGCGTCGTGAATCTGGACGCGAGGCCGGTGGCCGGCACGTCGGGAAGCCGGCCGTTCGCGGTGACCTCGTACAACGTATTCCGGGCGAGGCGGAGCAGGTACTGCCGGTCAGCCGCGGAGAACGTCTGACCTGCGGGGGCGGTGGGCGCGTAGAAGGCGATCGCCGCGTAGCCGACGACGCCGTGGCTCTTGTCGCCGGTCGTGTCACCGCTGTTGCGGTAATCGAGCAAATGAGGTTGCCACCCGCGCTGCCTGGCGATCACCAGCAGCGTGCGGATCGGCATCGCACCGCAGGCGTCGTCTCCGGCGATCCGGCTCTCCTCCAGGTTGCAGATGGCGTCGATGCAGCGATGGTCGCGGGTCTCCGCATGTTCATAGGTGTCGTAATGGCTGAGGTCGGAGCTCGCAACGATGAGGGTGTGGTCGTCGAGGACCCGCTGCAGCGCGTCGGCGGCGCGGCGGGGGTTCACCTGGCCAAAGACCACCGGCACCAATTGGAACTTCTTCAGCGTGCGCTGCAGGAACGGCACCTGCACCTCCACCGAGTGCTCCCAGGTATCGGCCTTGTCGACCGCGGGCGCGGGGTGCGAGGCCTGCTGCCACCAGTCGGGCCGGTGCACGTAGCAGGCGGGCTCGAGCGCGAACGGGGGCAGCGCCGCCAGTTGCCTCGCCTTCGGCGGAACCGGCACGTCGCCCAGGGGCGTGCGGTACACGGTAGCCGCGGTCACCGAGGCGGCGCCGAGTTCGGCGTAGTGGCTGGGTCCCATGACGATCACCGTGTCGTAGTGGCGGCCCGCCAGCAGCTTGTACGCGCAGGCGGCGACCGGCCCGGAATAGGGATAGCCGGCATGGGGACAGATGAGCGCCTTCAATTCGCCCGGCAGCAGGGGTGGCTGGGCGTCGGCCAGGAAGGCGTCGACCATCTTCGCCAACGCGGCCGGGTCCTTGGGGTAGAACAGCCCGGCCACCGCCGGCTCGCGGACGCCCGGGGGCGCCGACGCGGTGTCCGCCGCGCGGCCAAAGCGCGGCGTGAGGGGGCAGACGAGGACCAGGGCGACAACGACGAGGCCGGGCAGCCGGCGGATTTGCGGGATCATGTGACCTCCTTCTGCGCGGGCGCAGCGTAGGGCGGCGGCGGGGACAGGACAAGCCCGACCGCGGGCCGCCCCGGCATTTTCCTGTAACTCCGTGCGATCCGGCCGGGTTATCGGTACATGCCCTTTCCCGCCGCGCTCTCCCGGGATTTGCGGCAGGCCGTGCGCGGCCTGCTGCGCGAACGAGGATTCACCGCCACGGTGCTGGCCACGCTGGCGCTCTGCCTGGGAGCCAACGTGGTGATCTTCACCGTCGTCCGCTCCGTGCTCCTGAAGCCGCTGCCGTTTCCCGAACCGGAGCGGCTCATCACCCTGGTCAACAGCTATCCCCGGGCCGGAGTCGACCGGGCCGGCGCATCGATTCCCAATTATTTCGACCGGCGCGGCCACCTGCCGGCGGTGGCGGAGATCGCCGAGGTGCGTTCGGGGAGCGTGATCGTCGGCGAGGCCGGTTCGCCGGCGCGGGTGTCAATGGACCAGGCGACGCCGTCCTTCTTCCGGGTGCTCGACGTGCAGCCGCAGCTCGGGCGCTTCTTCACCGAGGAGGAGAACGAGTACGGCCACAGCGACGTGGTGGTGCTCACCGACGGCCTGTGGCGGGACCAATTCAACGCCGACCCGGGGGTGATCGGCCGCACGATGCGCATCAACGACATTCCGACGACGGTCATCGGCGTGCTGCCGCGCGGGTTTCACTACCTGTCCGACCGGGCGCGGCTGTGGATGCCGCTGCCCTCGTCCAAGGAAGAGCGGTCGGCGCAGTCGCGGCACAGCAACAACGAGAACATGATCGGCCGGCTGCGGCCGGGGGCGACGCTGGCCGAGGCCCAGGCGCAGATGAACGCCCTCAACCTGCAGTTGGCGCAGACCGACCCGTTTGCGAAGGTGGTCAAGGAGGCCGGCTTCCACACGCTGGTGCTCGGATTGCATGCCGACCACGTGGCGCAAATCCGGCCGACGCTCGTGCTGCTTCAAGCCGGCGTGTTGTTCCTGTTGCTGATCGGGATCGTCAACCTGGTGAACCTGCTGGTCGTGCGCGCCACCGCGCGCTCGCGGGAGCTGGCGATCCGCCAGGTGCTCGGCGCCAGCGGCGCGCGGGTGGCGGCCCAGCTCGTCACCGAAACCCTGGTGCTGGCATTGGCGGGCGGCGCCCTCGGCCTGGCGGTGGGGGCGGCGGGGCTGCGCGCCCTCAGCCTGCTGGGCACGGATCGTCTTCCGCTCGGCGCCGACATCGCCTTCGACCGGCCCGTGGCCCTGACGGCGCTGGCCGGGGCGATCGCGGTGGGCCTGCTGCTGGCCCTCCCGGTGGTGTGGCTCAACCGGCATCGCAATCTGGCGCCGGTGCTGAACACGGAATCCCGGGGCGGCACGACCACGCGCGCGACCCATCGCCTGCGGCACGCGTTGATCGTCGCCCAGATCGGGCTCGCCTTTGTCCTGCTCGCCGGGACGGGGTTGCTCGGCCTGAGCTTCTCGCGGGTGGTGGCCGTGTCGCCGGGCTTTCAGGAAGGCCACCTGCTGACCGCGCACCTGTCGCTCCCCTGGACCAACTACCGCAAGGACCCCGCGCGCCTGGAATTCGCCACGCGGTTGCTGGCCGGACTGCGCGCCCTGCCCGGGGTGAAGGCCGCCGCGTTGTGCACCGGCCTGCCGTTCACCAATGACGTGAGCGACAACGCCACGTTCGTCGAGGGCCACACCCTCGCGCCGGGCGAATCGATCCAGGCCCATTACACGATGCTGGTGACGGG
>JBJKRD010000546.1:0-3035 GCA_046704925.1 Opitutaceae bacterium
TGGCGGAAATCGACCAAAGGTGAACCGCGCGGAACGCGGCCGCCCCCCGCTTTCGTTTTTGCTTTGACCGCGGGGGGACCGCTACCACACTGGACCTTTTCCCGGCATGGCGTTCAACCTCAAGCCAGTCCTGACGGCGTTGCTGTTTTCCTCGAGCCGGCCGCTTTCGATCAAGGATATCCAGGCGGTTTTCACCCGCTATCACGATCAGGAAACGATCCCGCCGGCCGCGGAGCTCCCGGGATTGGAGGCGCCCGTCGCCGACGCCATGCCGCCGCCCGACAGCGCATCGCCGGAGGCGGAGGCTTCCGGGGTGGCGCCGGCGCCGGCCGCTCCGGCGGCGGACGTGCCCGCGCTGGTGACGGCCGCCCAGATACGGGAAGCCACCGCCGAGATCGCGCGGGAGTTGCAGGCGGCGGACGACGTCTTCCTGCTGGCCGAAACCGCCCACGGCTTCCGCCTCGTGACCCGGCCGCAGTTCGCCGCCTGGGTGCGGGCGTTGCGCGATGAACCGGCGCCGGTGAAACTGAGCCCGTCGGCGATGGAGACCCTGGCGGTCATCGCCTACCGCCAGCCGGTGACCCGCGCCGAAATCGAGCACATCCGCGGCGTTTCGGCCGAGGCCGGCATCAACAAGCTGCTGGAACGCGAGCTCATCTACATCGTGGGCCGCGCCGACCTGCCGGGCCGTCCGATCCAATACGGCACGACCGACGCCTTTTTGGAGTATGTGGGTATGCGCTCCGTTGAAGAGCTGCCGGCAACCGACGTCCTTTCCCGGGAGCAGATCAACGACTGGCTGCAGAATGCCATGCGGGCGACCCATCCCTCCGACCGGGACATGGGCCTGGAAGAGGAGGGTGAGGAACAGTTGTCGCTGGCGGACGCCGCCCGGACCGCCGCGGCCCAGGCGGGGCCGGCGCCGGAACGCGAAACGCCGCCCGCCGGCGGCGACGGAGCCGCGGCGTCATCCGATGGGCCTGCCGACGAGGTTTCGGCCGAACCATCCCCGCCGGCCTGATCGGCCCGGCGGCCGCCGGCGGCGCGCACCTGCAAACGGCGGGGATGTCGCTCGACCGGTTTTCTCCTGTTGCCAGCGCCCGCGGCGCGCGGTAGATCCCACGGCCTTTCGTCCATGATCCTGCCCAAAGGCCCGTCCCTGAATCCCGACCAAGTCCGCGAGATCACCGAGATCGTCGAGGCCTTTGGCTGCCGCATCCAGCCGATCATCGGGGCCGTGCGGACGGTCTATGCGATCGTCGGGGACGAGCGCGACGAGTTGATGATCAACCGGCTGGAGGGGCTGCCGTACGTCGATCGGATCGACCGCATCCAGTCGCCGTTCAAGCTCATGGATGCGCGCTCGGATCTGGCGACCCACCAGATCGTCGTCGGCGGCGTGACGTTGAAGCGGGAGTTGCTGGTCATCGCCGGGCAGTGCACGATCGACCCGAAGAACCCGGAATTCCTCTACGAGACCGCGCAGGCGGTGAAGGAGGCCGGGGCCCACGTCTTGCGCGGCGGGGTGTGGAAGCCGCGCACGAATCCCTACACTTTCCAGGGCGACGACCGCTCGCTCGACATCCTGATGGAGGCGTCCCGACGCACCGGTCTGCCCGTGGACACCGAGGTGATGAGCGAGGAGCAGGTGAACCGGGCGCTCGACGCGGGGGTGGCGATGCTGCAGGTGGGCGCCCGCAACGCGCTGAATTACTCGCTGCTGCGTCAGATCGGGGCCGCGGTCGCGGGCCGGTCGACGATCGTGCTGCTCAAGCGCAGCATGCACATGGGGCCGATCAGCGAATTCATCTCGGCGGCGGAGTACGTCGCAAACTTCGGCAACCCGAATATCATTCTCTGTCCGCGCGGCACGGCGCCGGCGCTCGACGGTTACCGCAATCATCCCGACGAGTCCATCGTGCCGCTGCTGAAGGAAAAGACGTGGGCCCCGGTGGTGGTGGATCCGTCGCATTCGGTCGGCCGTGCCGCTTATGTGCCGGCCTGTGCGCTCGCGGCGGTGGCCTACGGGGCGGACGGCCTGTGCATCGAGGCGCACGTGCAGCCCAGCCGCGGCATCGGTGACGATCCCAAGCAGGCGGTGACGCCGGACGTGCTGGCGCAGACCATCCGCCAGGCGGGCGAAATCTGGAAACTGCGCCAGGGCCCCGTTGCCGGCTGAGGACAAAAGTGTGGGAGCGGGACGGGAGCGCTCGCTGCCCCGCGGAGCTGGGTCTTTCACAGAAGCACGCACGGGCAGCGGAGAGGCAGTTTTGGCCAGGGGGAGTCCGCGCTCCGCGCGGCCTGGCGACGATGCGCCGGCGGCGTTTCGTTCCCTGGCCACACGGCACAAAATGCGCCAGAGATTCGCGAGCGCGCGGCGGCGGAGCTGGCGGCCGGGTGTCCTCCTTACAACAAATCGAGCTGGCCGTCCTCGCCGGGGCGCACCGCGATTTTCTTCTTCGGCCGCGCGGCGGGCGCGGGCAGATCAACCTCGGTGTCGTCCGACTCCAGCTTGCCCAAGATCAGCTTGGCGCGGTCGATGACGCTCAGCGGCAGGCCGGCGAGGCGCGCGACCTGGATGCCGTAGCTGCGGTCGGCCGGCCCGGGCACGACCCGGCGGACGAAGACGATTTCGTCGTTCCACTCCTTGACGGCGACGGAGCAGTTGCGCAGCCGCGGCTGGTGTTTCTCGAGCTGGGTCAGCTCCTGGTAGTGGGTGGCGAAGAGCGTCCGCGGGCCGCGCTGCGGCGTGTGGTGGAGATGTTCGACCACCGCCCAGGCGATGCTCAGTCCGTCGTAGGTGGAGGTGCCGCGGCCGATCTCGTCCAGGATGATGAGGCTGCGGGCCGTGTAGTGGTTGAGAATGTTGGCGGTCTCGTTCATCTCGACCATGAACGTCGAGTTGCCGCGGGCGAGATCATCGCTGGCGCCGACGCGGGTGAAGATCCGGTCGACCAGACCAAGGCGGCACCTTATCGCCGGCACCCAGCAGCCGAACTGGGCCAGCAGCGCGATCACCCCCACCCCCCCGCCCC
>JBJKRD010000547.1:0-3542 GCA_046704925.1 Opitutaceae bacterium
CTACAAGCTCGATCGGAAGACCGGACGCCTCCGTTGGCGGGTGGATCTCGGCGGCGGCGGCATCCGCACGCTGCCCTCGCTGCAGGCGGCGGAATGGGACTACCTCACCGCCGCGCCGGTGGTCGCGGACGACACGGTGTATGTCGGCTCGGCGGACGGCACCTTTCGCGCTCTCGCGGCCGACACGGGAAAGACGCGCTGGTCCTTCAAGACCGGCGCCAAGATCCGGGCCGCCGCCCTCGTCGCCGGTCCGCGCATCATCGTCGGCTCGATGGACCATTTTGTTTATGCGTTCGATCGCGCCGCCGGCACGCTGCGCTGGCGGTTCGACACGGGCAGTCCGGTCACCACCGCCCCCGTACCCGCCGGCGACAGGGTCGTGATCGGCACCCGCGACCAGTCCCTGCTTTTCGCGCTCGACGCGGCGAGCGGGAGGAAACTCTGGACGGTCTATTTCTGGCTCTCGTGGGTCGAATCGACGCCGGCGTTGGTGGACGGGCTGCTCTACATCGGCTCGTCGGACAGCCGGCGGATACGGGTGATCGAGCCTGCCACCGGGAAGGTGCGGTGGGCCGCGCAGGTCTGGGGCTGGACGTGGGGCACGCCGCTGGTCGTCGGCGACACGGTCTATTACGGCACGGCGGGCGCCGCGCAGTACTTTGTCACCCAGAAGCCCTCGCTGGGGGCGCTGGACCGCCGGACCGGCGCGCTCAAATGGCGCAAGCCGCTTCCCCTGCTGGAGCAGAGCTACCTCTCCGGCATCACCGGTTCGCTCGCCTACGCCGACGGCAAGGTGCTCGTCGCCAGTCTCGACGGGACCTTGACGGCCTACCCAGTCGGCCGGCCTTGAGGCGGCCCGGCGTCAGTCGCTGGAATCTGGTCCGAATCTCAGCGCGTCCGGCCGGCGAAGTGCTGGTGGGCGAGAATCGAGACCGGCAGGCCGAGGCACACCACGAGGATGGCGATGCCCACCAGATCGCCCAGGATGGTCACCGGCAGTTTCGGCGCCCGGCTGAGCGGGACGACGATGAGGTTCATTACCAGCCAGACCAGCGCGCCGTAACCGATGCCCGCGAGCGTGCGGTGCCGCCCCAGCCACCGCACCCGCGGATAGGCGGCGAAGAAGGCGGCGGTCCAGATGCCGGCGATCAGGTAGTGAAACAGCAGTCCAAAGCCGCCGGTCAGCAGGCCGCCCGCCATGGCCGCGTCGCGGCCCACGGCCGCGCTCGAGATGTACCAGAAGACCCGGATCGGCTCCCGTCCGCCGACCCACAGGTACTGCAGGACCGCCGCGCCGATATCCAGGGTGCCCGTGAACGCGCTGGCCCGGGCGATCGCCGACAGGGTGGAACGGGGGGCGCTCATGGGGCTACTGCGGAACAGACTCACCGTCCGCCGCTTCGCAAGCGCAATCTGCCATCCGGCCCCGGCGGCCGCCGGTCCCTTCCAACGCGCTTCGCCCGATCCGCACCGTCCCCCTCCGCCGACCGCCCGTTGCCGCTTTCCCACGGTATTCACGGGCGTTATTTCGAAATTTGTACGTTGCTCGGAGGGTTGGGGTAAGCTGAACTGAATTCCAGCCATGCCCCCTCCGGCGTCGTTCGTTGCCCCTTCTCGCAACTCCAGATGGCGGTGCGTGCTGCTGGCGCTCGCCAGCTTGGCCACCGCCCCGTTCGCGGCCGCCCGTTGGTCCGCCGTCAATCCGGCGGAACTGGCGGAGACCAAACCGAAGATCGACCCGGAAGCGGGCGCCGAGGTGCTGGATCGCGAAGTGGTAATCTCCTATGAGCCGGATTTCGGCACCGAGTACCGGACGCATGTCCGCACCAAGATCTACTCCGAACGCGGCGTCGACGAACTCGCCAAGATCGAGCTGCCGTACGACCAGGGCACGACCATCCGCGACCTCAGCGCGCGGACCATCCGGCCCGACGGCACCACCATCGAGCTGAGCCGCAAGGACATCTTCGACCGCGAAGTCATCCGCGCGGGCCACGAACGGGTGAAGGTAAAGGCTTTCGCGCCCCCCGGCATCGTGCCCGGCGCCATCGTCGAGTATCAATATGCCGAAATCCACGACGAGCCGCCGATCTTCGTGCCCATGCTCCTCCAGGGCGACCTGCCCGCGCGTGCCGTGAGCTACCGCGTGAAACCGCCGGATTTCTACATCGACGTGACCGCCCACGCCATCTCCTTCAACTGTCCGCGCCCGTCGCTCAAGAAGGACCGCGAGGGCTATTACCATTTCGAGATGTCCGACCTGCCCGCGGCGAAGGAGGAGGCCGATCAGCCGCCCATGGTCAACACCCTGTCGTCGATCGTGCTCTACTACACCCTGTCCGACCCCGGCACGCCGGAGAAATTCCGGCACGACCTGAGCCGGGATCTCTCCAAAGAGGAGGCGTCCGCCGCAAAGGTGACCCGGTCGATCCGCGACGCCCTCAACGGCCTCATCAGCCCGGGCCGCCCGGACGAGGAACAACTGCGCCGCCTTTACGACTATTGCCGCACGAAGCTCGTCAACCGCGACCGGGATTCCGTCCGCCTCATGCCGGAGGAACGCCGTAAGCTGAAGAAGAACCGGACGGCCACGGACACCCTGAAGAACGGAGGCGGCACCGGCGAGGACATCAACCTGCTCTTCGCCGCCCTGGCCCGCGCGGCCGGCTTCGATGCGCGACTGGCGGCCGTCAACGACCGGCACTGGATCCAGTTTGAGGCCAAGATCCCGGAGCCGTTCATGCTTTCCGACCGGCTCATTGCCGTCCACCTGAACGGAACCTGGCGCTTCTTCGACCCCGGCGCCGGCTACCTGCCGTACGGCGCGGTGCCGTGGCGCAACGCGGACACCGCCGTCCTCATCGGTGACCCAAAGGGCGCGGGCCCGCTGACCAGCGCCCCGGGGCTGTCGCCGGAGGCGACGCTGCGGCGGCGAACAGCGAACCTGCGCCTCGACGCCGGCGGCACGCTGGAGGGTGACGTCACCGAGCATTACAGCGGCTACCTGGCGGCGCAGTTGAAATCCACCTTCGACGGAGAGACGCCCACCGAGCGGGAGGCCTACGTCCGCGATGAAATCCAGGAGCACCAGAAACTGGCGGAGGTCAGCAGCGTGACCGTGGCCGGCGCCGCCGATCCCACGGCGAATCTTCAGATTTCGTATCACCTGCGGATTCCGGAATACGCCGACCGGACCGGCTCCCGGCTTTTCTTCCAACCAGCCGTCTTCCAGAAAGGCGTGCCTCCGCGCTTCGTCGCCGCCACCCGTCGGAACAACATTGTCTTTCCATACCGTTGCACCGAACTGGACGAGCTCCACATCAAGCTGCCGGACGGCTTCGAGGTGGAAGCCGGCAGTGCGCCGGAGAATCTGGCGATGGGGCAGATGGCGGATTACCAGGTCAACATCTACCTCAACCGGACGGCCCACGAGGTGCGGTATGAGCGCACCCTCGAAATCAAGGGGACCGTTTTCGCCCAGCGGGCCTATCCGGCGATCCGGGCGGCGTTCGAATTGGTGCAGAAACGCGACGGGCACACGC
>JBJKRD010000548.1:0-9176 GCA_046704925.1 Opitutaceae bacterium
TGCGACGCCGCCAGGCGCCCCTCCAAATCGCCGACCGCCGCCTTGATCAGGTCCAGCAGCGGGGCCACGACGGACAGGTTGAGCTTGACCTCAATGCGTTTCATCGGGCTCGAGCACGGCGGTGAGGTGCCACTGCTGCAGGGTGAAGACGTAAGCCTCGGCTTTCTCGCGCACGCCGGTCCACACGACCGACCGGCCCTGCTCGTGCACCTCCAGCATGTGCTGACGCGCCTTCGGTTCGTCGAAGCCGAAGACGCGGCGAAACACGAGCACGACGTACGACATGAGGTTCACGGGATCGTTGAGGACGACCACCCGCCACCGGCCCGCGAGCGCGAGTTCGGTCTCCGGGCGGGTCGACGGCACCGCCTCGGTCCTGGCCATGGGCCCGGTCATGACGGCTCGGCGGACCGTCCCCGGACCACGGCGGCACGCACCCGCTCCTCGCACTCGGCCAGCGGGATCCGGGCCGCCTCCTTTTCGGCACGCCATTTCAGCTCCACAATGCCCTCCTTCCATCCGCGACCACCCACATTGATCCGCAACGGCAGTCCGATCAAGTCGGCATCCTTGAACTTGACGCCGGGGCGTTCCGCCCGGTCGTCCACCAACACGTCGGCGCCGGCGGCCTCGGCGACGGCGGCCAGCTTGGCGGCGAAAGCGGCGACCTCCGCGTTCGCCGCGTCGAGCAGCACGATCAGCACCTGGAAGGGCGCCACCGCCCACGGCCAGACGACCCCGTCGTCGTCGTGGCACTGCTCCACCACCGCCTGGAAGGTGCGGCTGATGCCGATGCCGTAGCAGCCCATGACCATGAAATGGTTCTGCTTCTGGTCGTCGGTGAAGACGGCGCCGAAATTTTCGCTGTACTTGGTGCCGAGCTTGAAAATGTGCCCGACCTCGATGGCCCGCCGGATCTGCAGCGGCCGGCCGCACTTCGGGCAGGGCTCGCCGGCGCGCACCCGGCGGAAATCGCCGAATTTTGCGATGGCCAGATCCCGCGCGACGTTGACGTGGCGCAGGTGAAAGCCGTCCTCGTTCGCCCCGGTGACCCCGTTGCCGATCCGCCGCACGGCGTGGTCGGCGAAGACGCCGGCGAGCAACTCCGGATGCCGGATCGTCCCGCGCACCGCGCCCAGGCTGCCGGGATGCGCACCCATGACCGGCGCGATCTCCTCCGGCGTCGCCGGCCGGCGCACGCCGAACCCGAGCGCCCCCAGCTTGGTCTCCTCGAGTTCATCCTCGCCGCGGAGCACGACGGCAAAGATCCGGCCGTCGCCGACATAAAGCAACGTCTTGAACTGCCGGCCGGCCGGCACCTGGTGGGGCGCCTCGGCGAGCGCGGCGATCGTGGTGACCCCCGGCGTGGGGAATTTCTCGATCGCGCCGGCGGGCGCGGCATCGGCGAAGTCCGCCGGCACGAGGCCGCTGGTCGCCTTCTCGCGGTTGGCCGCGTAGCCGCATGCGTCGCAGTAAACGACGTCGTCGTCCCCCACCTCGGCCGGCACCATGAACTCATCGGAAAAACTGCCGCCCATCACGCCCGTGTCCGCCTCGACCGAAATGGTCTTCAGCCCGCAGCGGGCGAAGAAGCGGGTGTAGGCGCCCTTCATCGCCAGATAGCTGCGGGTGGCGCCGTCGTCGTCCGCGTCGAACGAATAGGCGTCCTTCATCACGAATTCGCGGGCTCGCATGAGCCCGTAGCGCGGGCGGATCTCGTTCCGGAACTTGGTGGCGATCTGGTAGAAATTCTTCGGCAGGTCACGGTAACTCGTCACCTCGGACTTGACCAGCGGAGTGACGATCTCCTCGTGCGTCGGGCCCAGCACGAACTCGGGATCGGCCGCCGGTCGCTGGCCCTCGCCGGCGTGGTCGGCGCGGTACATGATCTCGCGCGCGGCGGCCCAGCGCGGGCCCTGGCGCCAAAACTCCGCCGGATGCACGTGCGGCATCCACAGCTCGATCGCCCCGGCGGCATCCATCTCCTCCCGGCAGATCTGCATGATCTTGCGCAGGGCCCGCAGCCCGAGCGGCAGGTAGGTGTAGAGGCCCCCGCCCAGGCGCCGCACCAAGCCGGCGCGCAGCAGCAGCTTGTGTGAGGTGATCTCCGCCTCGGCCGGGCTCTCCTTGAGCGTGGGAATGAAGAAATGGCTCCAGAGCGTCATAACGTCCGCTAGGTAGGAGAACAGCCGCGCCCGCGGAAGCAAATTGATTTGCGGCGCGCAACCGGCGCCGAATAGATGCCCCCTGCCATGTCCGCCGCCCGTCTGTCGAAAACGCTGCCGATGAGCTGGGTCGTGATCGCCATCGGGGTGTTTATCGTCGGTTACACGTTTCTCCGTCTGCACTACGCCAAGCGGGGCGCCTCGTTCGAACCCTACCACGACCTGGGCGAGGAATATACCGTGCACCAGTTGCTCACGCGCGGCTACCGTGGCATTCCCGTCCGCCTCGAACGCCTGGCGGAGCCCCTGCCCGCCGCCGCCGTGGCCCCCGCCCCGGCCGGGATCATCGATGCCGTCGGCGGCCTGCCGGCCGGCATGATCGGCGCGTTCGCCTTCCCGCCAGTCCTGCCGGAGGCCATCGAGCGGGTCACCGCCCCGCGCGAGGCGCCCGCCGGTGGCACCTACGAGTTCGAGTTCACCTGCACCCAGCCGGACTACTCGACCCAGATCCGCCGGATCCACCTCTACGGCCGGGAGGGACACCTGTTCATTCTCCCCGACTTCGAGAAGATTCCCGCCGGGCTCGAGGCCCGTTCGCGCGAGAGCACCGTGTTCGCGAGCTTTCCGCTGCGCAACCTCAAACCCGGCCGCCACACGGTCACGCTCTGCGGGGCGCGCGCCTCCCGCTCGTGGCAGTTCGTGCTGAAATAGCGTCGGACGTCCGCGCCGAGCGGTCCAAGGTCGCAGGTCGAAGGCTGCAGGTCGATGGAATCAGGCCCGTCGCGGGATAATCTGGACCGCCCAACGCGGACCAGCCCGCCATGACGCTCCGCCGCCTTTCCCCCTTCGCCTTGCCACCTGTGACCTGAGCCTGCGGAACTCCAGACTCCGGTTTCCGCCATCCGGCCTCTGGCGTCTGGCTTCGGACATCCGACTTCTGGATTCTGGCGTCTGGCTTCCGGCTTCTGGATTCCGGCCTCCGGCGCCCCGACCTCTGACATTGACGCCGCGGCCCGATTCAAGGAGAACGCCTCGCCACTTCGATGAGCAATGGGAATCCCATCACCACGATCAAGCCCACCGACCTGCGCGGCATTCTGAAATACGTGCCGCGGTTCCAGGGGCAGATCTTCGTCATCGCCCTGGATGGCGCCATCGTCGCCGACGACAACTTCAGCAACCTGCTCATCGACATCGCCGTCCTGCGCAGCCTCGCGATCAAGGTCGTCCTGGTGCACGGCATCAGCCAGCAGATCGAGGAGCTGTCGGCAGCGCGCCAGATTCCGATCAGCGACTCGCGCGGGACCGGCGTCACCGACGCCGCCACCCTCGACCTCGCGATCCGCGCCTCCTCCCGCGTCTCCCACCTCATCCTCGAGGGCCTGACGCAAAACGGCATGAAATGCGCCATCACCAATTCGGTCCGCGCGGTCCCCGTCGGCATCATCAAGGGGGTGGACCAGCAGTTCACCGGCCGGGTCGATCGCATCGATCGGGATCTCATCACCCAGCTGATCGCCGCCGACGTCGTCCCGATTCTGTCGCCGATCGGCTTCGGGCCCGACGGGCATTCGCTGCGGATCAACTCCGACCTGCTGGCGGCCGAGCTCGCCGAGGTGCTGCAGGCGAGCAAGATCATCTTTCTCGCGCCGCTGCCCGGGCTGGTCGTCAACGGCGAGCTCCGGCGCGAGCTGTCGGTCGAGGCGCTGCGCGACCTGCTCAAGGACCACGCGGACGTCATCGCGCCCGACGCCCACAGCAAAGCCGTGCATGCGGTCAAGGCGATCGAGATCGGCACGGCGCGGGTGCATCTGCTCGACGGACGCATCTTCGACGGGCTGTTGAACGAGATCTTCTCCAACGAGGGCGTCGGCACGCTGATCTACGGCAACGATTATCAGCAGGTGCGGCGCGCCACCCGCCGCGACGTCCGCCTGATCTACAACCTCACCCGCCACGCGGTGAAGCGCGAGGAGTTGATCTACCGCACGCAGCAGGCCATCGAGAAGAACATCGACCAGTTCTCGGTGTTCGAGATCGACGAGATCCTGTTCCCCACCGTGTCGCTCACGTTCTTCCCCGACCGCCCGGAACTCGCGGAAATCGGCTCCCTCTACGTCCTCCCCTTTTACCAGAACCGGGGCATCGGCCGGAAGATGGTCAACTATGCCTGCAAGGTCGCGCAGGAACACGGCGCCACCACGGCCCTGGCCTTGTCGACGCAGAGCTACTCCTTCTTCATCTCCTCCTGCGGCTTTACCGAGGCGGACAAATCCGTCCTCCCCGAGTCGCGCCTCAAACAGTACGACGAAAGCGGCCGGAATTCAAAGATCCTGGTGAAACCTTTGACGTGACGGGCCGTCTAAACAGGTATGTGGCGTGTGGCATGCATCGCGTGCCTGCTCCTCCCACTGGCCGCGGCGGCGCAAACGCCGTCCGGGACCATGGGATCCCACGGCAAGGCACCTGAACCCCCGCACCGTTGGCCGGTCGCGGCGGCGGCGCAGAGCCCGACACCGGCCGCCCAGCTGGCCCCTGCCAACGACGCCACCGCCCTGAAATCGGCGGTGCACGCGCTCCAAAGATACGAGATGCAGCCGCCCCCGCCGCCCCGGAGCGTGGCGCACGTCCGACTCTCCCGGCGCGTCCGCCTGGCGATGCTCACCTACCCGCGGTGGAGCACGATGCCGCACAGCCCGCCGACGCTCAGCGCGAGCCTGTTCAGCCTGCGGTGTTAGGAACGGAGCCCGCCCTCCGGGCGGGCCGGGTCGGGTGTTCAAGATTCGAGGGGGGCAAGCCCCGGGGGCGCGCTTGACCCGCGCGGGCAGTTCGGGCACCGATGACCGCACCCATGAACCCCCTGCCCCTGTTCGCGGCCGGGGCGCCGGCGCCGAAGAGTCTGCTGTCGCTGTCGCCCGTCGATCTGCTCATCGTGGTCATCTACTTCGGCTTCTGCCTGGGCATTGGTTTCTACCTGAAGAAGTACGCCACCACCGGCGAGGACTTCTTCATGGCGGGCCGGAAGATGACCGCGTGGATCGCGGGCCTGAGCTTCATCTCCGCCAACCTGAGCTCGCTGGAGACCATGGGCTGGTCGGCCATGGCCTACCAGTACGGCATGCTCGGGGCGCACGCCTACCTGATCGGGGCCATTCCGGCGATCGTGTTCCTGGCGGTGGTGATGATGCCCTTCTACTACGTCTGCAAGACGCACTCGGTGCCGGGCTACCTGCACCTGCGCTACGGCAACGACTCGCGCGTTTTCGCCGGCCTCTCCTTCACCGTCATGACCGTGATGGTCTGCGGGGTGAACATGTTCGCCATGGCGAAGATGCTGCAACTGCTCCTGGGCTGGGACCTTAATTTCAGCATCTGGGTCTCGTCGATCACCGTCGCCATCTACGTCGCGCTCGGCGGGCTGCTGTCCGCGGTGCTCAACGAGGTGCTGCAGTTCTTCCTCATCTGGCTGGGCACGCTGCTCGTGCCGATCCTCGGCCTGATCGAGTCGGGCGGCTGGAGCGGGATGATGGCCCGGATCACCGCGGAGCACCCGCACACCAACTACACCAGCCTCTGGGCCAGCATGGGCTCGGCCAACGACAACCCGATGGGCATGCACTGGGCCGGGATGGTCTTCGGCCTGGGGGTGGCGGTCTCGTTCGGGTACTGGTGCACCGATTTTTTGCAGGTGCAGCGCGTGCTGACGGCCAAGAGCCTGCGCGCGGCCCAGAACGGCACCCTCATCGGCGCCGGCTTCAAGATGATGGTGCCGCTGATCGTGACCATCCCCGGCCTGCTCGGCCTCGCCCTGCTCCCGAGCTCCGGCATTCATCTGCTGCCCGAAAGCCAGGCGATCATGACCGGCGGCCACAGCTACAACGAGGTCCTGCCGCTGATGATGGCGCGCTACCTCGGGCCCGGGCTGCTCGGCCTCGGCGTCTCGGCGATGATCGCCGGGTTCATGTCCGGGATGGCCGGCAACGTCAGCGCGTTCGCGACCGTCTGGACCTACGACGTCTACCGGCCGCTGATCAACCGCAACGCCGACGACCACCACTACGTGAAGATGGGCCGCTGGTGCTCCATCATCGGGGTGGTGATCGCCATCGGGACCGCCTACGGCGCGATGTTGTTCAGCAACATCCTCGTCTACCTGCAGGTGCTGGTGCTGTTCTTCATCGTGCCGCTCTTCGGCGTCGTGATCATGGGCATGCTCTGGAAGCAATCGACCAAGGCGGCCGGCTTCTGGGGGCTGGTGCTTGGGACCGCCTGCTCCGTTTTCCTCTTCTTCTTCGTCCACTGGTTCCCGCAAACCTACACGCCCTTCCTGATCAAGGACCTCAAGGCTCTGCCCACCCTCGCCGGCGACCTGACCCAGCCGGCCGACCCCGTGGCCCGTTACCTCGCGGGCCAGCTCTCGCCGGCCACGGTCGACCTGCTCAGGGAGTACGCCGCCGAGGCCCGGACGCGGCCGCACACGTTCGCCAGCGAACTGGTGTCCGCCGTCAAGGGCGAGGACCGGCTGACCCTGCGGACCCGGATCGCGCTGACCGACGACCTCAACCGCCTGATCGACAACCCGGCGATGCCGGCGGCCCTCGGCGCGCCCCTGGCCCACCCGCTGCAGGGCGAGGCGCTGGCCCGCTACAACCGCACGCTCCTGACCCAGGAGTTCGCCCCGGCGCTCGCGCCGGCGCGCCGGCTCGAAGCCACCCAGCTCAATCCGGTCAATGCCGAGATCATCGCCACCTCGCCCAAGGCGCAGGACATGGCGGTGAACATGTTCAGCGCCCTGTGGTCGCTCACGCTCACCGTGGGCACGGTGCTGCTGGTCAGCCTCTTCACCCGGCCGAAACCGGACGCGGAGCTGAAAAATCTGGTGCTCGGGCTGACACCGACGCCCGACGAGGGCCCCTGCCCCTGGTATCAAAAACCCGCCCTCTGGGGCGGCGTGATCATGGCCGTGCTCGTGGCCATCAACATCATCTTCTGGTGAGGACCCCCGTCATGGAACACGAGAAGCAAATTCCCATCTGGTATTTCATCGGCATCCTGCTGACCGTGTACGGCGTCCTCATCGTCGGCGCGGGCATCTACAGCTGGATCCATCCGCCGCCCAGGTCGGCCCAGGTCGCCCTCTGGGGCCTGCACGCCGACGTGTGGTGGGGCATTCTCCTGACGATCATCGGCGGCATCTACGTCACGCGCTTCCGGCCCGGCCGCACCGGCCGGCCGTGATCGGGCGATCCCGGCGGCCGCGAGCCCCGTCGCTGCCCGCGCCCGGAGCGGAAGCGGTCCGGTCCCGGGCCCGCGAGCCGGCATCCTACCCACCCCGGATGGCGAACCAGTAGGTCCAGATGACGAGCACTGCCTGCAGCGGAAGGCGAACCCATAGATACCGGGGCCCCGCGGCATGACCGCCGAACTCGACCCGTCGGCAGGCGGCCGAGACATTCACGGGCGTGATCAGCACCAGAAAGGCGCAGATCGCGATGCCCGCGATCGGGGCATAGCGCGGCACCAGGACGAAGCCGGCCAGACCGGCTTCCAGCAGGCCGCTGAGCGACACCAGGGCCCGGCGGGCCGGCAGGCCGGCGGGCAACATCCTGGCCATCTCGTCGCGTTTTGCGAAATGCCCGAACGCGGTGAAGAAAAAGACCGCGGCAATGCCGACTCGTCCGGCCGCCCGCCTGCTCAGCCCGCCCACCCTGGCGACCCCGGCTCTGCCCAGCAGCAGTCCCAAGCGAAGTGCGATGTTTTTCATCTTCTCCCCCGGCCCGGGCATCGCCCGCCGGCGCCAGGCCGGGGCGGGCCGCGTTCGCCCGATTCAGCCCCTGCCCCCGAAGGACACGTAGTCGTCGAGGTCGAGATGCTCACAGTAGGTCCGGATATCCTCGCGCGTCGGCCCGTTCTCGTTGAGTTTTCCGGCCAGCCAGGCGTGCCCTTTTGCGGTCGCGGGGCCGAGGGACTCCAGCCATTGCGACCATTGACTTATCTCGCACGGCTGACGGGCGGGCCGAAGGCTCGCCATGACCCACGACAGCATCTCGCCGTCGGACTTCCCCGTTTTCACCTCGTCCAGGAATTGGCCGGCCTCGATCCCGGCGAAGGCGAAGAAATGCCGGTCCATCATCGCGCCGTAGTGGTAAAGCCCCTGCTTGCCGGCCGCGGCGGCCCGGGCCTTGTCCAGAAGCCGGGGCAAATGCGCAAATCCTCCGAGCCGCACGCGCGGGCTCCGGGGCGGATGTTTCGTGAGATCGGGATGCCGGTAGTCGATCATCAAATCCATGGCGAAGGTCTAGGCCGGGCCCCCGCGAACCTCAAGGCCGACCGCCGGTGCGGACCGGCGACGGCGGCGCCAGACTACCGGCCCGCGGCCCCGGTCGCGAACGGGAGCAGCGCCGGATCGCCGATGACCACATACAGCAGGCGGTTGTTGGCGTCGATGCTGCCGGAAATCAAATCACGCTCCAGGTGGGGCCGGAGCGCGATGAGCGCATTCACCTCCCGCTGATAGGCCTCGCCCACGGTGAGGCCGTCCATCCAGCCCTCCAGGACCGGGAAGAGGTGGGGGAATCCGGCATTCTCGCGCATGTGGGCGTAGACCACGACGGCGCCGTCGGCGACGGCCGCCAGCGCAAAACTGCGCGACGGGGCGGCCGAGAAACAGTCGCCGCACATCACGACCTTGCCCGTCAGGTCGACTCCGCGGAAGGCCCCGACGTCCATGCTGCAGACCGTGCCTGGATTGCCGTGACCGAACATCAGCACCAGCGACGCCCGGGCCAACGCCGCCCGGGCCGCGGCGGGAATCGCCTCGATGCTCCGATCCGTCGCTCCCACCGCCGCCTCCCATTGCTGCGGGCCCGGCGCGACGGCCACCCCCAAACGCACGGCCGAGCGGGCCAGCGTCACCAGGCTGGAGGTGGTGCTGCCGTACCCGGCGAAGTAGTTCCGCATCAGCCGCACCTTTTGCAGCGAGCGCAGGCCATAAGGTTCCGGGCTGAGGAC
>JBJKRD010000549.1:0-23632 GCA_046704925.1 Opitutaceae bacterium
TGCTCCACCTCGTCAAGCAGGGCCGCGGCAAAATCCTCCGCCGAAATCCGGCTCTCGCCCTTCGCGTCCGCCAGCAGTTGATCGTCGCCGAGGCGGAACTTTCCGGTCCGGACGCCCGGCGCGATGACGGCCGCCGGGCTGACGACGGTCCAGTTCAATGTCGTGTTCTGGCGCAGGAGACGGAGCACGTCGACATGCGCGCGGGCCGCCTCCTCATACTCAACCGGAAACCGCGACGTCTGGAGCAACAGCACGCCCGGCGCCACCTCCAGGCTGCCGGCGCCGCCCACGATCAGCAACCGCTTGACCCCGGCGCGGGTGAGCCCGTCGATCAGGGCCCGGGCGGCGCCAAGGATGATGTCGGCGGTCGGGCCCACGGCGCTGAGCACGGCGTCGTGCCCCTGCACCGCCGCGGCCACGCCGGCGGCATCCCGCACATCGCCGCGAATCACGATGGCCCGGCCCTCCGGCAGCCGGACATGCCGCGGTTGCCGCGAAATCGCGGTCACCGCGTGTCCCCGGTGAAGCGCCTCGGCAAGGACACGGCGCCCGATCATGCCCCGCGCGCCAAACAAAGCCAGCTTCATGCCCCAAGTTGCCCTGATCCGATTTCATTGCAACCTCCCGCCCGGCGGCGGCCTGGCAACCCGGCGGCCGGGAAGCGGTCTGAGCCCTTCCCGGGGCCGTCCGCCGGCCGGGGGCCGTCAGGAACCGCCGTCCCGCAATTCGGCCGACACACGGCTGGAATAACGGGCGCCGGTATGGTAGGCAGAATCACTGCATCGAGCGCCATGACCGAGCTACCCTGCCAGAAGGTGGATTCTTTGGATCGGGCGATGTACCTGTCCAACCTGCGCCACGACGTCGAACAGCAATCGTTCTACGGCGTGGCGACCCAGTGCGAGAAGGACGTGCCGCTGACGGAAACGGTCCGGCTCGCGGAGACGAAACGGCGCCTGATCGACGACCTGGTCGTGGTGGCGCCCCTGGCGGCGCACATTGTGCGCGGTTCCCGCATCGCCTGCGACACGATCGACGACGAGTATTCGCGCGCCGGGCCGGTCACGTGCTTCCGGGTGCACGAGGTTCTGCGCAAGACGCGCCGGCATCCCGAGGCACGCATCGTCCTCAACGACACCCCGGTGGCGCGCGAGGAGCTGCTCGCCCTGTACCGCATGCTGACGCCGAACACCAACCTGGAGCCCATGTCGCCGCTGACCCTCTACACGCTGCCGCGCATCCTGCTCGCGGCCGCCGCGGGCGGGATCATTGCCGGCGGCTGGTCGGGCCAGCAACAGGCTCCCCCGGTGGCCTTCGATCCCAACGCCGCGCTCTACGGCTTCGGCCTCGTGGCGGCGGTCATGTCGCTGCTCGGCCAGTTCGCCCTCAGCCGCAACGTCTTCAAAACCGCCCCGTGGAACGCCGCGATCTACAACGACGTCAACCTGCTGCTATACCGGCGCGACCCCTCGCTGCTGTACCTCGCCCGGCGCGAGTACATCGAACGCAACCAATTCATCAAGGGCGGCCTCAAGGGGCGCCGGTACCACGAACGGGCCCTGGCCATCGAGACGGGCGCCTATTTCGACGCGCTGCGCCGCCACCGGGAGCAATTGCTGGGGAAGCCGGTGGAACCCGTCCTCCGGACGGGTTGAGCCGGCCGGCCGCGGACCGTCATCGCCGCCACGTGGCGCCCGGGCTCCGGGCGCCGATCGGTCTGCTCCTCAGGCGATCGAATTGAGCAAGGTCCCCGGACTGCCGTCGTGGTCGCCATCGGAATCCGTGGCGACGGAAGAGGAGGAGGTGGTGGTGGTGTCCGCCGTCGCCCGGTGGTGACGATGTCCATGATGGACGCCGCGGGCCGCCTGCTGCAGGGCGGCGAACGCCTTTTGGGCCGCGGCCAGATCGCCGGACTTCAGCGCGCCGGCGAGGTCGCCCACAGCCTGCCCCAAGGGGTCGGCGCCCGCGGTGGATGAGTTCGAGGCCGCCGCGATCTGCGGCTGATCCTGTTGCAGGGCGGCAAAGGCCTGCTGCGCAGCGGCGAGGTCGCCGGATTGCAGCGCCCCGGCGAGCGAGGCGAAGTCCGTCCGGACCTGCTTGAGGTTGGCCGGCTGCAGCCCGGAGGCGTAGAGATTCGAATTTGCGGAGACAGCTTCGATAGTCATGGAGAGGGCTTCCGTCGGGAAGCGCGCGAACAATGGGTTGGGTGGTTGGGATCGAAGCTGGAACCCGTGAAATCGGCACGAACGGCCGCCGCTTGAGGCCGAAAATCCAACCCACCGGCGCCGCGCAAGGTTGCGTCGGTCCCGCGGCGGGCCATGGTCGGCGCATGCCCGCCGCTGCCGCCCCCTGTCCCTGGGCCACCACCCCGCTCTACCGTGCGTATCACGACACCGAATGGGGCGTGCCCCAGCACGACGACCGGATCCTGTTCGAGTTCCTCGTCCTCGAGGGGGCGCAGGCGGGCCTGAGCTGGATCACCATTCTCAACAAACGCGAACACTACCGCCGCGCCTTTGACGGCTTCGATGTCGAGAAGGTCGCGCGTTACGATGCCCGCAAACTCGCCCGGCTGCTGGCCGACCCCGGCATCGTCCGGAATCGCCTGAAGCTCGCGTCCGCCGTCAAAAATGCGCGCGCCTTTCTTGCGGTACGGGAGGAATTCGGCAGTTTCGACCGCTACGTCTGGCGGTTCGTCGACGGCCGCGCGGTCATCAATCGCTGGCGCACGATCAGGGAGATCCCGGCACGAACGTCCGGGTCGGACGCCCTCAGTCGCGACCTGCGGCAGCGCGGCTTCACGTTTGTCGGCACGACGATCTGCTATTCGCACATGCAGGCCACCGGCATGGTCAACGACCACCTGGTGACCTGCCCCCGCCACGCGGCGTGCGCGCGCCTTCGTTGACCGTGGCAGGGCGCCAGGCGGAAGCGATTTACCGGGGCGGCGGCCACGTCGGGCCGTTGCTGCGGAACGGATAAGCGGGCAGGCCGGCGCCATCGACCAGGTTCGGCCGCGCCGTCTCGCTCCAGCCTAAGCGCACGGCGGCCGGCGCGGCCACCTCCGGACTCGTCACCGCCACGGTATCGCCGCGGATGACCGCCAGCGCCGGCCAAAATCGTCCGTCCGCTCCCGCAAGCTCGAAATCCGTCAGCGGCCGGCCGTCGCCCGAGGCCAGCCCTCCGGCCCCGTGGTCGAAGTGCACGATCGCCCTGGCGCCGTCGATCTCCAGCCGGGCGAACGACGGCCCCTCCCCGGCCTCGTCCGGCCGGCCGTAGGTCCGGGCGAGCGCGAGCGCCGCCAGGCGGTCGCCCACCACGAGCTTGTGGTCGGGATGGATGTTGTCGACGTCTGCGACCAGATCGGTCGTCGGCACCATGCCCGTGTGCGGAATCCGCAGGGCGGCGGCCTGCGCCTCCCAGAGCTTGGGCAGCTCGTCAGGGGCGTGCGGCCGGGGGTCGTGGCGGCGGCTGTAACGGAACGGGGCGATCTGCACATAGTAAAACGGCAGGTCCGGCGCGTGCCAGGCCGCCCGCCAGGCGGCGATCATCACGCGCAGCTTGTCCGCGTAGTGCAGGCCGTCGTGGTACGCGATGAGATTGGATTCGCCCTGATACCAGATGACCCCGCGCAGCGCGTACGGCGCCAGCGGCCGCACCATCGGCTCGTAGTCGCGCCCGATCCAGGCCGGGTCCGATTCGAACGACGAGGCCGCCGGCCCGGTCAGGATTTCCGCCAGCTTCGCGTACGCCGCGGGCGGCGTCCACTCCTCGATGCGGCTGCCGCCCCAGCACGACTCGATCAACCCCACCGGCACGCAGAGGGTGCGCTGCAGGCGCCGGCCGAAATAGTAGGCCACCGCTGAAAACCGGTCGCGGGCCGCGCCCGCGGCCTCCCGCCAGCCGGTCGTCACCACATCAGGCGGCTCGCGCTGCTTTTCCACGAGCAGGAGACGCAGCCGGGGCAATGGCGTGGTCCTGATCTCCACGGCGAGCTGCGGATCGGCGGCCGCGGCGGGCGGCGCCCAGGGTTTCGCCACGCCCACCGCATATTCCATGTTCGACTGGCCGGAGCACAGCCAGACCTCCCCGACCAGCACGTTGCGCAGCCGGATGACGTTGGTCGCCGACACCGTCAGATCCCGCGGCGTGGCCGAGGCCGGCAGGGATCCAAGGTGCACCCGCCAGCGCCCCGCGGCGTCGGCCCGGATGGTCCGGGTCTGGCCGGCAAAACGCACGGTGACCTCCTCGCCCGGGCTCGCCAGACCCCAGACCGGCACCGGCACGCCCCGCTGCAATACCAGGTTGTCGCTGAAAACCCGCGGCAGCGTCTCAGCGGCCCGCAGGGCCGCCGCCGCGACCAGACCCGCAAGGGCGTCGACTCGGAGCGGGCGGGACAGGTTGGCCATGGGGGTCCAGTCTGCCGCGCGCCGTCCGGCCGGCAAGCCGCGCCGGAGCCCCGCTTGCGCCGCTTGCGCCCGCGAAAATGCCCTTCTACGGTTTGGTCAACTGTCCATGCATGTAGGCCTCACTCCCGCCCAACAACAACGCACCGGCCTCGGCGACGCCGGCTCGCCCGAGTCCGAACACCAGCGGCTGCTGTACATCAACCTCAAGCTCCGCGACCTCGGGTGCCCGGGCTGCCGGCTCGAGACCGACGCGGATCTGGCCGAGCTCATGGATGCCATGCTGGCCCTCAGCCGCGAAAAGGACCGGTTGCTGGCCAACCGCCTGAGTCCGGTGGATCACCGCATCCAGAATTACCTCTACGACACGCTGGATGGCGTCGGCCCGGTCCCGCACCTGCCGCCGCGCACGTTCGTCCTCGATCGCTACGGGCTCGCCCGCACCCTGTCGCTGCCGCCGGACCGCGACGAGTTCGAATCCGACCTGGTCCGGTCCTATCGCGTCCGCCAGGGCGTCCTCCACAACCCGCACACCGACCGGCGCACCACCCAGGGGGTGTTCCACGTCGCCGAGGGCGGCCTGCCGATCCCGGACGACAAGAAGGCGGTGCCGGCCGCCGTGTTTGGCCGCCTGCTCCAGCACGCCTTCGCGCCGCCGACGGAGCTGCTGCGGCTTCCGTTCACCTCGGCCCAGCCGGCCGCCGCGGAATGTTTTGTTTCGCTGCTGTTGCGCCCGGTGGTGTGTCCGGCGGTCGCCGGCTTCATCGCCGAGAAGAGCCTCGAAATCCGCTTTTTCGCCCCGGGCGGCCTCGTGTGCAACCTCGACTTCGTCGAAAGCGTTTTCGGCAACGCCGGCGATCCCCGGCTCCCGGAGAACGACGCCGCCCTCGACCCGCTGCACTGGACCGGGCACACCGGCGGCGTCATCCTCGCGCCCCACCTCACCCGCGTTACCAAGCAGGAGGTCGGGCTGCCGCGCTGGGAGGACGCCACCGAGCGTCAGCGGCGCGACGGCATGTGCTGGCGCGATCCCGCCGAGCGCTACAACGACGGCCGCGCCTTCAAGCTGGTCTCGCGCAGCGACGCCGGCGTGATCGTGACCATCCTCGCCGACAACTATTTCGGCTACTGCAAGAAGGAGGTGAAGTCGCACATCAGCTACTCGGCGAATCTCTTCGGCCTGTGCGAGGAGGAGCACGCGGGCGGCGCGCTGCTGTTCACCCGCTATGATCTCGCCGCCGATTTCGCCGCCGCCCGCGTGATGGCCAAGTATCCGCGCACCCTGGCCGACGGCCTCGCGCTGCTGGGGGACCACGCCCAACCCCAACCCGAGGGCCACGCGGTGGACCGCCACTACCCCGACATCGCCTACGTGCCGGAGGATGCCCACTTCGACCTGCCGAACCAGGCCGTGCACTGGACGCACGCGGGCCGGGCGGTGACGCTCCGGCTCCGGCTCGGACACACCTACGTGCTGCCCTCCGGCTACAAGGTGCACCTGGAAAAGCCCCGCGGCAGCCGCGCCTGGCGCCTCGTCGGCACGCACGCCGAATGCACGCTCTGCCACAAGCCGTGCACCGTCTCCGGCGGCGGCAAATCCGAGATCTCCAAGAGCATCTCCGACGCGATCATCCAGGGCCCGGTGTTCGTGGCCGACTTCCAGGCCGATTTCGATGCCGTCGCCGAACTGCTGGCCCGCGATTATTCCCGCCGCTTCCGCGACCCGGCGCGATGCGGCACCGACCAGCGGCCGATCCTCAGTCCGCGGCGCTCGCTCGGCTCCGTCATCAAGCTGCTCACGCCCGCCCCCATCGAGTACAACGACGAGTACAACGCCTGGCTCGAGACGATCCCGCAGCACATCAAGGAGCTCGTGCTGGTGGTGAAGCGCTTCTACAAGCCCGAATGGGGCGACGCCTGGCGGGAGCAGTTCAGCGTCGACGTGATGAACGGCGTGCCGGCCAACGAACTCCGCCTGCACGCGCACCGCCTCGAGGCGAACTACCTGCGGGTGGGCTTCGCGGCGGACGGCTCCTGGCGCACCTTCGGCCTGCGCAAGGATTTTCATCCCGCGCTCAAGATCCAGATGGAGGACGACATCACCGCCTCGCTGGTGGTGCCGCGGCGCGCGCTGACCGGCCTCGGCGCCTCCGCGGTGCAGCCGGCCCTGAAGTTCGTGCGCAACTGCGAATACCGCCTGTTTCAGCGGCCGGACGACGCCATCCACCGCGGCTACGACCACCAGACCGAGGCCGACTTCGCGCGGCCGCGCACGTTCTTCTCCAACTACGAGCCGCTGACGGCGGCCCAGGCGCAGGCGTTGGTCGACGACGCCATCGCCTTCGACGAATTCACGCCGCCGATGCAGGAGCTCATCGCCACGGCGGCGGCCGGGGGCCGGCCGGCGTATTTCGTCTGCTCGGCCCACCCGCGGCTGGTGGATGGCAAGCCGTCCCGCAACCCGCGCTACCTGCAGGTGCGGCCGGACCTGCTCCATCCGCGCGAATCCCACCTGGCCGAGATGGGCCTGCGGCTGATGCGGCGCGTGCCGGTGGGCGAGCCGGTGCTGACGCCGGTCAACGCCGTGCTGGCCGGCCGGCGCAACAATCCCGCCGACACCGGCATCCGCCCGCTCGCGGTCTACAATCCGCTGCACTACATGGAACTCCCCGAGCTGTTCATGGAGTTCATCTGCAGCATGACCGGCAAGTCGCCGTCCACCACCGCCGCCGGTTCGGAGGGCGCGCTGACCAAGGGTCCGTTCAACTCCCTGCCCCCGATCTACGATCTCAACGCGGCGCTGGTCTCCTACCTGGTCACCGGCTACCACGGGTTCCTCTCGTCGGCCGGCTGCGTGGGCCCCAAGACGCGGGTCGACCATGACGTCAGCCTGCTCGTGCCCGAGGTGTGGTGCCGCATGGGCGTGGAGGAGCGCGACCCGCGATTCCTGCTGGCGAACGGCTATCTGGAACGGTGCCGCGACTTCGAGCACCAGGGCCGGACCGTGCTCGCGAGCCGGCTCGGCTGCCGGATCACCCGCCGGTTTGTGACGCATTTCTGCGGCCGGGTTTTCAATCACCCGCACGTGATCTTCACCGAGGAGATGCTGCGCCCGGAATTGCAGGACATGGAGACCTTTGTCGACGGGATGGACAACATCGTCACCACCCAGCGGCGCGTGGCCGAATACTATTTCAACGACGGCTCCGTGGCGCAGGCCTGCCCGCCGCTCCGCGCGCTGCTCCACATCATGCGCGACGGCCAGAACGACGGACGGGATCTGGCTCATCCCGAGATCCGGGCCCTGTTCGACCCGGCCCAGGCGCTTGCCAGCGAATGGTACGAGCAGCGGCTGAAGGCGCGGCAGACGGTCGCCATCCGCCAGTGGCGCCATCACCTCACCTATCTGCAGAAGTTCCTGGCGAGGCCGAACTACGCGGACGAGGCCGCGCGCCTCGACGTCCCCGGACGGCTGGAGGCGGCGCGCCAGGAATATGCCCGGGTGAGAAGTCCCGCCTACATCGAGGAATTGCGCGGAACCCTGGGCGCCGAACCGGCCGTCTTCGCACCCGCCGCACGGGCGCCGGGAGATCCGACCGCCACGCCGGCCAAAACCGTGGATCAGCCTTCGGCGAACCATCTTCAACCCGGTCCCACCCAACCGATTACGCCGCCGGTCGTGACATAACCGTTGCTGTTACGGGAGCGGCCCGCGGCAACGGATTCTGATTCCCGGCCTTCCAGGCCGGCCACCCATTGACTCACCGTGCTTTGGGGGCACCTTGTGCCACCCCTTATTCATATGGTTGGTCCGAACGTAAACGATTTTCCGGAAGGAGTTTCTGCAATCCCCGGCGAGACTCGTAACATCCGGGATGCCGTAATCCGGCTCGCCGGCGACTCCCAGGACGGCATCCAGACGGTCGGCGGTTTTCTCGCCCGACTGGCCGGTCGCTCCGACCAGGACGTGATGACCTACATGACGATCCCGTCGACCATTTCGGGCGGGCCGTCGATCTTCCAGGTGCGCATGGGCACCGGCGACATCCTCTCCGCCGGCGACCAGGCCGACTTCCTCGTCGCATTCTACCAGCACAGCTACGAGAACCACCTCGGCTCCCTGCGTCCCGGCGGCGTGCTGCTCTACGACAGCGACCACGTCACGCCGAATGCCGACGACAAGCGGTTCACCGCGATCGGCGTGCCGATCACCAGCCGCACCATCGAGGCGGTCGGCGGGGCCGCGAAGGACAAGGGGAAGAACATCTTCACGCTCGGCCTGCTCGCGCGCATCTTCCAGCTCGACGTCCCCAAGCTCACCGGCCTGGTCAAGGAGCGTTTCGGCGGCCGGTCCGAGGACATCGTGCGCAACGCGATGCTCGCCTTCGATGCCGGCTACGCCTATCCGGCCGACAACATCCGCGACTGTTTCTACCGTTTCGAGCCCGCCCGACGCGTCTCGGACCGCCCGCAGGTGACGATGGACGGCAATACCGCGCTGGGCTACGGCCTCATTGCCGCCGGCGTGCGCTACGGCGCCGCCTATCCGATCACGCCCTGGTCCACGATCATGGAGCAACTGCGGACCGAGCTGCCGAAATACGGCGGCGTGTTCGTGCAGGCCGAGGACGAGCTGGCGGCGGTGGCCTACGCGCTCGGCGCCGCCTACGCCGGCCATCTGGCGGTCACCGGCAGCTCCGGCCCCGGACTTTCGCTCAAGATGGAGGCGCTGAGCTGGGCCGTCATGGCGGAGATGCCGCTCATCGTGGTGAACGTGCAACGCGGCGGCCCGAGCACCGGCCTGCCGACCAACGTCGAGCAGAGCGACCTTCTGCAGGCCATCTACGGCAGCCACGGGGACGCGCCCCGCGTCGTGCTGGCGCCGAAAAATGTGGAGGACTGCTTCTACATCGCGCTCGAGGCGGGCCGCGTCGCGCGGGAATACAGCACGCCGGTCATCATTCTCACCGACCAGTCGCTCGCCACGCGCATCGAGGCGTTCGACGAACCCGAGCTGGCGAAGCTGATGGTCGAGGTGAAACCCGACCTCACCGAACGCCCGGCCGATTTCAAACCGTATCCCCTCGACCGGATCACCCGCCACGCGCCACCCGGCTCGCCGATGGCCGGGGGCAAGTACCCGAACGTCACCGGCCTCGAGCACGACGAGGAGGGGCATCCCTCGGGCAATCCCGCCATGCATGCCCGGATGACCGCGAAGCGCCGCGAGAAGATCCGGGCGTTTGGCGCGACGCTGCCGCCGCCGGAAGTTTACGGCGACCAACAGGGCACCGTGCTGCTGGTCGGTTGGGGCTCCACCTGGGGGCCCATCCGCGAGGCGGTGGACCGCCTGCGGGCGGGGAGCGTGCAGGCCGGGCAGATCCATCTGCGGCACCTGCACCCGCTGCCCACCGGGCTCGGCGACATCTTTGCGAATTACAAGGAGGTGCTCGTCGTCGAAATGAACGACGAGGGCCTGTACGGGTTCGGCCAGCTCGCGACCCTGCTGCGGGCCCGCTATGCGAACCCGGCGATCCAGAGCATCACCAAGACCGATGGCCTGACTTTCAAGGTGCGCGAGATCATCGACAGCACCGGACGCCGCCTCGCCCAGGACATTCCGGTTTCCACCCGCCCCCCGTTCAGCCGTTGAAACCGGGACCGTCGGAAAACCGATACCAAGCTCCACGCAACCCCCACCGTTTTCCCCGCCGACCTCTGATCTCCGTCCTCCGCCTTTTGATCTCTGACCTCCGGCCTCTGGTTTCTGTCCCCTGACTTCTGACTCCATCCTCCCGCCCGCCATGAGTTCCGCTCCCGCCGCCACCCTGCCCCGCTCCGGGCCGTCCGCCACCGGCACCCGTGCGCCGCTGACGCGCAAGGCCCTGACCGCCGACCACCCGACATGGTGCCCCGGCTGCGGCGATTTCGCCGTCCTGGCCTCCTTCCAGCGCACGCTGGAGAAGCTGCAGTATCCGCAGGAGAGCATCGTCATCTTCGCCGGCATCGGCTGCTCCTCCCGCTTCCCCTATTTCGTCAACAGCCACGGCGGCCACTACCTGCACGGCCGGGCGCTGCCGATCGCGGCCGGCGTCAGCCTGAGCCGCGAGGATCTGCACGTGTTCGTGTTCGGCGGCGACGGCGACGGCTTCTCGATCGGCGGCAACCACCTCGTGCACACCGCGCGCAAGAACATCCGGCTGACCTACGTCATCATGGACAATTTCGTGTACGGGCTGACCAAGAAGCAGACGTCGCCCACTTCGCCGGTCGGCTTCCGGTCGAAGACCGACCCGACCGGGGCGATCGACCAGCCGATCAACCCGATGCGGACGCTCATCAACAGCGGCGCCACGTTCGTGGCGCGCAGCCACGCCAGCCAGGTGGCCCATATGACGGAGATGATCGAGCGGGCCGCGCGGCACGACGGGTTCTCGGTGGTGGAAATCCTCTCCGAGTGCGTGGAATTCTTTCCCGGCGCCTTCGACGCCGCGAATCCGCGCAAGAATGGCGCCTTCCCCACCATCGCCCTGAAGAAGCACGACGGCACCCCGGAGGACGCGTCGCGCCACGATCCGACCAACGAGGTGGAGGCGTTCCGCCTGGCGACGCTGCCGTGGCCGGGAGTGTTCGGGGTGTTCTACGAAACGCAGCGCCCGGCCAAGAACGCCCTCGAGGCGCAACTGATCGCCCGGGCGCGCGAGAAGACCAAGGGCGCGTCGGACCTCCAATTGCTCCAATCCAGCTTCGCGCGCCTGCGCTGAGGCGGGACAATTCAACGAGGTGCAGGGCTGCCGCTTGTCGGCAGGCCGGAATCGCCCATGAAGGCGGCCCGGCGGCGAGCGCCGGCCCTACACCCACCAGATGGTGCGCGCCGAATCACTCGGGAATTGCGCGGCAACTGCATGGTGTCGGCTGGGGCGACCGACGGACGCAGCGCGAAGGCCGGCGGCCGTTCGCGGCCGCCGGGCTCGGAGCCTTTCCCGTGATTCGCGGGCGCGCCGGTCGCCCCGGAGGCATCCGGCCTGCATCAGCGGCCGGCGCCGGCCGGAAGCCGCTGGCGCGTGGCGCGGCCCGGCCGATGACCGGAATCCGCGGGGGCGGCCGTCAATTCCGGAGTGGCGACGCCGGCGCCCGGACGCTATTCTCCCGCCATGCTCTCTGGTTTTGCCCTTGCCTCCCTGTCCGACGTGACCGCCTGGCTGCAGCGGCCGCTGCTCCAGATCGGCGACTCCTCGATCACCCTGTACACGCTGGTCAAGATCATCTTTTGGTTCGTCCTGGTGCTGGTCCTGAACTCGCTCGTCCGGCGCCTGCTCGTGGACCGCCTCCTCCGGCGCACTCATTTCGACTCCGCCCTGCAGTTCGCGATCACCAAGATCTTCGGCTATCTCTTCGTCACCCTCGGCTTTTTCGTGGCGCTGGTGGTCAACGGCGTCGACCTCAGCTCCCTGGCCGTCATCGCGGGCGCGCTCGGCGTGGGCATCGGCTTCGGCCTGCAGAACATCGTCAGCAATTTCGTCAGCGGCCTCATCCTGCTGGCGGAGCGGCCGGTGGCGCTCGGCGACCGCATCGAGGTCGCCGGGGTGGCCGGCCAGGTGACGAAGATCAGCCTCCGCAGCACGACGGTCGTCACCAACGACAACATCTCGGTCATCGTGCCCAACTCGGACCTGATCACCAGCCCGATCACCAACTGGAGCCACGGCGATCCGAAGGTCCGGATCCGGATCCCCGTCGGGGTGGCCTACGGCACCGACATGGACCGGCTGCAGACGGCGCTGCTGGCCGCCGCCACCGAACATCCGAGCGTCCTGACCCAGCCCGCGCCGACCGTGTTTTTTTCGGGTTTTGGCGACAGCTCGCTCAATTTCGAGCTGGGCGTGTGGACGCAGGACATGGCCCGCCGGCCGCGGCACTTCCGGAGCGAGCTCAATTTTGCCATCGAACGCAAACTGCGGGAGCACGGCATCGAGATTCCGTTTCCCCAGCGGGTGGTGCATCTGCCGCCGGCGCCGCGCCCGGCCGGCGGTGAGGTTTCCTCCCCGTGACGCTGCCCTTGTGGATCACCCTGGGCGTCCTGTTCGCGGCCATCGCGCTCATCGCCAGCGGCCGCGTCCGCCCGGAACTCGCCTCGTTGGGCGCCTGTTGCGTGCTGCTGCTCAGCGGGGTGCTGGCGCCGGGCGAGGTCTTTCCCGTCTTCGGCAACGAGGCCATCATCACCGTCGGCGCGATGTTCGTCCTCAGCGCCGCCCTCGAGCGCACCGGGGTGATCGACGCCGCCAGCCGCCTCCTGCAGACGCTGCCGATCCGCAGCGAGCGCGGCCTGCTCTGGCTGCTGCTGCCGCCGGTCCTGGCCGTCTCGGCCTTCGCCAACAACACGCCGGTCGTCGTCGTCTTTCTGCCGATCGTGATGACGCTGGCACAGCGGAACCGGCTGGCGCCGTCGAAACTGCTCATCCCCCTGTCGTTCGCCTCCATCCTCGGCGGCTCGTGCACCCTGATCGGCACCTCGACGAACCTGGTGGCCAGCGCCGTGGGCCGCGGCCTGGGGGTCGCCCCCATCGGCATGTTTGAGATGACGCCGGCCGGCCTGGTGCTGGCGGGCGCGGGCCTGTGCTTCCTGTTCGTCTTCGCCCCCCGCCTGCTGCCGCGGCGCGAGACCGTCACTTCGCTGCTCGACGAGACCTCGGAGCGCCAGTTTATCGCCGAGGCCTTCGTGCCCGCCGCCTCCGCGCTCATCGGCCGGACCGCCCTCGACGCGCTCTCCGGCGTGCTTGCGAAGGGCCGCATCCATGAAATCGTGCGCCACGGCGAGGTGCTCACGGAGGATCCGGACACGCAGCCGCTCGAGGCGGGCGACCGGCTGCGGGTCAGCGTCGATGCCGCCAGCGTGACCGCCATCCGCGACCGGCGCGGCCTGCGTCTCCATTCGGCCGAGGCCGCGGATCTGGCCCTGGGCGACACCGAGGAAACCCGGGTGGTCGAGTGCGCGGTCGCCCCGCAGTCGAATCTCGTCGGCCGCACCCTGGGTGACGCGGATCTGCCCCGGCGGTACGGCGTGCTCGTGCTGGCCCTCCACCGTTCCGGCGTCAACCTGCGGGCGCATCTTCAGTCCGTGGTCCTGCGCGCCGGCGACGTGCTGCTGGTCGAGGCCGGCGAATCCGAACTGGTCCGGCTGCGCCAGCACGGCGAGCTGCTGGTGCTGGCCGGCGGCCAGCGCAGCGTTCGCTGGCGGCGCCGCTGGGTCGCGGCGGCCCTCGTGGCCGGCGTCGTCGGGGCCGCCGCGCTGCAGGTGATGCCGGTCGCGGTCGCGGCCCTCGTGGGCGCCGTGCTCGCCATCGCCACGGGCTGCGTCGACCCGGAGGAGGCTTATCACGCCGTCGATTGGTCGACGCTTTTCCTTATCGCCGGCATGCTGGTGGTCGGCGTGGCGCTGGAGCGCACCCGGGCGATCGAATTCGCGGCCCGGTTCATCGTCGGCGAAGTCGCCCCGCTTGGGCCCTGGGCGGTCCTCAGCCTGCTCATCCTGACGGCGTCGGTTCTGACCAACTTCATTTCGAACAATGCGGTGGCGGCGCTGCTGGTGCCGCTGGCCGTGGAAACGGCCCACCATCTGCAGGTCGCCCCGCGCGCCTTCGTGATCGGGATCGCCTTCGGGGCCTCCGCGTGCTTTGCGACGCCCATCGGCTACCAGACCAACACGCTCGTCTTCAACGTCGGCGGCTACCGCTTCGGCGACTTCCTGCGCCTGGGTCTGCCGATGAACCTGGTCCTGTGGGTCCTGGCCAGCGTCCTCGTGCCGGTCTTCTGGCCCCTGCATTAGGCCGGGATGGAACGGCCGGTCAGCCGTGCAGGCGCACCGTGGTCTGCACGAGATCGGCCGCCACCCGTTCCGCGTGCTTGAGCGTCCGGGGATTGCGCAGCGTGCCGTCCGGCGCGAACGCCTCGTCCGCGTGCGGCACCGTGCACTGCGCGGGGACGACGTGACAGCCGAGATGGGTCAACAGATGGCGGGCGAGCTGGGCGGAGCGCACCCCGCCGAACATGCCCGGCGACGCCGAGACCACCGCCGCGACCTTGCCCACCAGCGGATTGGGGTCGGCCCGGGTGCACCAATCGATGGTGTTCTTCAGCAGCGGCGTGATCAGCGAGTTGTATTCCGGCGAAGCGATCAGCAGCGCCGCGTGCTCGGTGATGAGCCGCACCAACTTCGCGGCGTTCTCCGGCATGCCCTGCTCGTCCTCCAGGTCCCCGTGGTAGACCGGCAGCGGATAATCGTTGAGATCGATATGCGTGACCTCGCCTCCCGCCGCCCGGGTGGCCTGCACGACCACCGCCAGCAGTTTCTTGTTGAGGGACTCCCGCCGGGCGCTGCCGGCAAAGGCCAGGATTTTCGGCGCTGGGCTCATCGAGGCATCTCATACGCAATTCCGCCGCCGCGGCAACCGGGCGAAAGGTTTTGCCTCCGCCTGGCGCCGGCGCCATTCCGGCCATCACGGGCTTGGCGTCGCCCCGGACACCCGTCAATCTCCGCAGGCCGGGACCTCCGGCCCCCCGCCGCCCTCCCGCCATTTCGCCATGTCCACTCCCATCCGCGTCACCGTGTGGAACGAATTCCGCCACGAGCGGGAGCCCGCCGTCGCGGCGATCTATCCCCGCGGCATCCACGAGACCATCGCCGGCTTTCTGCGTCCGGAGCCCGACCTGGCGGTGCGCACCGCCACCCTCGACGAGCCCGACCACGGGCTGGGCGCCGCGGTGCTGGACGGCACCGACGACCTGGTTTGGTGGGGCCACGTGGCCCATGGGGAGGTGCGCGACGAGGTGGTGGCGCGGGTCAAGGCGCGGGTCCTGGCGGGCATGGGTCTGATCGTGCTGCATTCCGCCCATTACTCCAAGATCTTCAAGGCCCTGATGGGCACCACCTGCTCGCTCAAATGGCGCGAGGCCACCGACAAGGAGCGCCTCTGGAACCTGCTGCCGGCCCATCCGATCACCCGGGGACTGGGGGAATACTTCGAGATCCCCGCGGAAGAGATGTACGGCGAGCCGTTCGGCGTCCCCGCGCCGGACGAGCTGCTCTTCATCTCGTGGTTCACCGGCGGCGAGGTGTTCCGCAGCGGCGCGACCTGGTTCCGCGGGCACGGGCGGGTGTTCTATTTCCGGCCCGGCCACGAAACCTACCCCACCTACCATCAGCCGGAGGTCCAGCGCGTGATCGCCAATGCCGTCCGCTGGGCGCGCGCCACGGTCGCGCTCCCCGATGTCTGTCCCAACGTGCCGCCGCTCGAGCCGCTGCCCGTCGACCCGCACGCGGCGGCCCGTTCCACCACGGGACACCGATGACCGCCGGTCACCGCCGCGCCGGCTTCTCCTCTCGATGAAATCCCGACCGCCCGCTTCCTCCCGCCGCCCGGCGCCGGTCCGGCTGGCCATCGTCGGCACCGGCGGCATGGCCGGCAACCACGGCCTCCAGTTCGGTCGGAACCGGGATTGCCGCGTGGTCGCCGCCGTCGACGTCGACCGCGACCGCGCGGCCGCCTTCGCCGCCCGGCACGGCATTCCCGAGGTCCACGGCAGCATCGACGAACTGCTCGCCCGCTCCGCCGTGGACGCCGTGTCGATCGTGACGCCCGACGCGACGCACGCGGAGCTGGCGATCCGCTGCCTGCGCGCCGGCAAGCACGTGCTGTGCGAAAAGCCGCTGGCTGTCGACTATGCCGAAGCCCGGTGCATGGCCGCGGCGGCCGCCCGCGCCGGCACCGTCGCGATGGTCAATTTTTCGTACCGTGACTGGCCCTGCATCCACGCCGTGGCCGGGCTGGTGCGGCGCGGCGCGCTCGGCGAGCTCCGCCACGTCGAGGCCAGCTATCTGCAGGCGTGGCTGCCCAGCCGGATCTGGGGCGACTGGCGCCGGCTGCCGCGCTTTCTCTGGCGGCTATCCACGCGGCACGGGAGCAAGGGCGTCCTCGGCGACGTCGGCGTGCACATCCTCGACTTCGCCACCTACCCGGCGGGGCCGCTGCGGAGCGTCTATTGCCGGCTGAAGACTTTTCCCAAGGCGCCGCGCAACCGCGTGGGCGAATACCGGCTCGACGCGAACGATTCGGCGGCCCTCACCGTCGAATTCGCCAACGGCGCCCTGGGCGTGATCCACACTTCGCGGTGGGTCGGCGGCCACGCCAACCGGCTGTTCCTCAAGATCTCCGGCACGAAGGGCACCGTGGAGATTGACTCGGAGCGCGCCACCGCCGGCTACCGCCTCTGCGCCGGCCGCAACCTCGACTCGTGCGGGTGGCGCGACGTCACCGCGAAGCCGACCGTGTCAATGTATGAGCGCTTCATGCGCGCGATGCGGACGGGACGTCCCGAGCAGCCCGATGTACACCGCGGGGCCGAAATTCAGCGCGTGCTCGACGCCTGTTTCGAGTCCGACGCGCGGGGGGCGCCGGTCACGATCGGCGCCCACGCCGGCCCGCGCCCACGAAACCCGAAGGTTGGCGTTGCCAGGCCGGTCCCCCGGACTTGACTGACTGGCATGTCCCACCTGCTCCCGCGCCTGCTCGGTCTGCTGGCCGTGGCCACCACGGTGCCGGCCCGCGGTGCCGCCGACTGTTTTGTCATTTTCGGCACCCATCGATCGGGACCGCACATCGGTTTCTCGCTGGCCCGTTTCAACCCGGCGACCGGGACCCTGACCAAGCCGGCGTTTCTGGCCGAAGCCGTGGAGCCGGGATTCTTCGTCATCCATCCCGACGGCCGGCATCTCTACACCTGCAATGCGGACAATGTGGGCGGCGTCAGCGCCTACGCGGTCGACCCCGCGACGGCCCGACTGACGTTGTTGAACCAGGTGTCCTCCGGCGGCAGCGACCCCGCTTACATCAGCCTCGACCGGACCGGGCGGTTCGTGCTCGTGGCCAACTACAACGCCGGCAATCTCGCCGTCTTCGCCCTGGAACCCGATGGCCGGATCGGGCGGCGCACCGCCTTCGAGCAGCACGCCGGGCACAGCGTCAATCCGACGCGCCAGACGCAGCCGCACGTCCACTCCATCATTGTCGATCCGAGCAACCGGTATGTCCTGAGCGCCGATCTTGGCCTCGACCGTCTGTACGTCTATCGCTTCGACGCCGCCACCGGATCGCTCGCCCCGGCGGATCCGCCCTATGTCGCGGCACGCCCCGGCTCCGGCCCGCGGCACGTCACCTTCCATCCCAACGGGCGCTGGGTCTACCTCGATTGCGAAATGGCCAACACCGTGACGGCGTTCGCTTGGGATTCCGGCACGGGCCGCCTCAGCGAAATCCAGACCGTCTCCTCGCTGCCGCCCGGCTTCGAAGGCACCAGCACCGCCGCCGAAATTCTCGTGCACCCCGGCGGTCGTTTTCTCTACGTCTCCAACCGCGGGCACGACAGCCTCGCCGCCTTTGCCATCGACGCCGCGACCGGCCGCCTCTCCCCCGTCGGTTGGACGCCCTCCGGCGGCCGCACCCCGCGCAACTTCGCGTTCGACCCCACGGGCCGGTGGCTGCTGGTCACCAACCACGACAGCGACAATGCCGTGGTCTTCCGGGTGGACGACCAAACGGGCCGGCTGCAGCAAGCCGGCCCGCCGATCCCGGCGCCCTATCCTTTCGGCGTGCGTTTTCTCGACGCGCCGTGACGGGCGTCGTTATTTCGACGCGATGACCTCGCGCACGCGGTTGACCTCGGCGACCGCCACGCCGCCGCCGGCGTTTCCCCAACTGTTCAGCACATAGGTCAACACATCGGCGATCTGGCGGTCGCTCAGGTTGAGCTGGGGCATGACGTTGTTGTATTTCCGGCCGTTGACCGTGATCGGCCCCTGGCGTCCGTGCAGCAGGATCCCGATGGCCCGGTCATGATTCGCGAGCAAAAAGTCGGACTTCGCCAGCGGCGGAAAGACCCCGGCCAGACCCTGCCCGCTGGCCTGGTGGCAGGAGAAACAAATTGCGGAAAAGACCTTCCGCCCGGCCGCCAACTCGGCGGGATTGACCGCCGGGGCGGCGGCCAACGGCAGCGGGCCCGCGGCCAGGAGGGCAAAACCCGCGGCCAGAACCGCGCAGGCGGTTGATTTGACGTACGCTTTCAGGGAGGAACTGGTGATTTCTTTCATGGTGCGCAGCGATATCCTACCCGTGGCACCGCCATTCTGCTCAGCGTCTGCTGCCGAAGACTCCGCATATTTTGCCCTAGCAATTAATGCGGACCCCGGGCCCCAAGGGCCCGCCCGCGCCCGGCTCGCCGCCGGCCACCGTCCAGGTTTCCGGAACCTCCGAAGGATTGAGGGCTGCGCCCGGCCGGCGCCGTGGCCGCATCCGCTTCCTCAATGGGGCCCGGACTCAATCGGCGGCACGCCGGGCCCGAGGTACTGCTTCAGGAATTCCTCCACCGCCTGGAAGATCTTGTGGCGGCTCGCCTGGGTGCCGTAGAGGTCGTGCCCCACATCGGAAATGAAGATGCTCTCGGGCTTGTGCCCGGCGCGCTCCAGGGCGCTGATCATCTCCCTGGCCTGGCCGGGAGGGACATTGCGGTCGTTCTTGCCCTGGATCAACAGGACCGGCGCGGTGATGCCGGCGGCGAAATTGACCGGAGAGATGGATTTGAGAAAGGCCTCATCCGTGCGCGGATTGCCGATTTCGCGCTGCCAGAACCGGCGGGCGAAGACGTACTCCGGATCCGCCCGGCTCTGATAGATGCTCAGCCAGTCGGTGACCCCGGCCAGCGAAATCCCGCAGCGGTAGAGGCCCGGGCTGCGGCCCAGGGCGAACAGGGCCGAATACCCGCCGTAGCTGCCGCCCAGGATCGCCAGGCGTTGCCGATCCGCCACCCCGGCGGCCACCGCCCACTTCGCCCCGTCCTCAATATCGTCCTGAATCGCCAGCCCGATCTCCCGCCGCCCCTGGTGATAGAACTCCTCCCCGTAGCCGGGCGAGCCGCGGTAATCCATCTGCAGCACCGCGTAGCCGCGATTGGCGAGGAACTGCACCAACGGGTCGAAGCCCCAGACATCGCGCACCCAGGGACCGCCGTGAGGCATGACGATCAACGGCAGGTGCCTGGGCTGATAACCCGCCGGCACCGTCAGGTAGCCGTGGACGGTGAGACCGTCGCGGGCGGCGTAATGGACGGCCAGCATCGGCGCCATCTGCGACGGCTTGATCCGGGGCATGCGCGGCGCGATGGGCTTGATGTCGTGTTTGGCGACGTCCAGCAGGCAATAGGTGCCGGGATTCCGGTCGGAAAACGCCAGAAACAGGATGCGATCGTCGTCCCGCGACATGTTGACGAAGAGGTTGACCGTGTCCGGCAGGGCCTGATCGATGGCCCGCTGATAGGCGGCGAAATGCGGATCGAACCAATGCACGCGCGGGGCGTCCCGGAGATGCCAGACGCCAAGCAGCCGGTGCTGTTTTCCGGAAAAAATGACGCGATCAAGCGGCACGCCGTCGATCGCCGGCGTGAACGACTCCGAGACCAGGTCATACTCCGGATCGCTGAGCAGGAGCTTGACGGTCGGAGTTGCGCCGAGGCTCATCAGGAAAATGGCCGTGCGCCCTTCCGGCGACAACGCCGACACGTACAGCCGCTCGTTGCTTTGATCGAATCCGAGCACCCGCGGACTGCGCAGGTCCCTCGGCATCCGCAGTGTCTGCCAGGGCGCCCGGTCGTTCCGCCGATAAATCAGGCCGTACCGCAGCCCGCCCTTTTCCACAAACCCGATGCGCACCTGGCCGTCGTGGTCCACGCCCCAGCCGATGACATCGCCCGGATTCTTGGCCACCCGGTCCACGTATCCCGTAAGCGTGTTGACCTTGATGACGTCGGGGAACAGCACCTGCCGCCCGGAGTAGTCATGCTGGTCGAGCATGAGAATGTCCTGATCGGCGTCGTTGAACACGTGGATCACCCGCCGGGCCCACAGCACGTCCTTCTCGTTGACATTGACCAGGACGCCCTGGTTGGGCAGCAGCACCTCATACCCGCTCACCGGCTTCCACGCGGTGCCGTCGCGATTGACGGCCTTCGTGCCAAACCAGCTGTCCCACACCGAGGTGGTGAGGAGGACGCGCTTGTCGCCGATCCACTGGTACGACGCCACCTCGCGGGACATGGGAATCCCGAAGGCCCCCGTATCGCCGAGTGCGAACGGCCGGCCGGCCATCGTCGCGAGGCTGCAGACGTACATCGTGGGGCGGCCTTCGTAGTCGCGCATGAGCGCGAGGTATTGGCCGTCCCCCGAGATCCGCATCCGGGAGAAATCGGGATCCCGGGTGAAATCTTCCAGGGGAAGCCGGGGCGCGGCCGGAAGCGCGCGCCCGAGCAGCCCCCCCGCGAACGCCGCCGTCCAGAGGAGTGCCCGCGAAGAAAGCATAAGGCGGGAGATTTTCCTCCACATCTCCGGCAAAGGCGAGCCGTCGCCGGTGATTTCCGCCGCCTTATCCGCCCAGCGACCGGAGCACGAACGCTCCAGGGTGGATCCGCCGCAGTGCCTCCTGAACCAGCCGGCGGTTGCGCACCGAGCCCTGAACGCGAAACGGCACCGTGCCCTTGTCCGGCACGTAGACACAATACCGTCCGTGAAATACGAACACCGCCGCCGCGCTCTCCCGCGTTTCGCCCGCCTCCACGTATTTGAACAACACCAGGTTCACCGGCCGGTGTCGGGCCAGCCGCGCGGCGGCCACGCTGGCGTCGCGCACGGCGTCGTTCGCGTCGGACGGCCGGGCCGCGGGCGGATCCGGGTCGGCCTCCTGCGGGAAGTCGAAACGATACAGGGGGTAGCGGGCCGCGATGCGCGGGTATCTCGTCAACACGACCGCCGCGACGGCCGCGACGTCCTCGCGCCGCGCCGGCGGGAAATCCAGGGGCACGAATCCATAGTTCACATCCCACGCCCACAGCCGGTCCCTGAAATCGAAGATCGCAACCGCATGTCCGGCCACGACCTCCTCCTGTTCCCTCGCGCCCCACTGCAGCACCCGCACCCAGGCCGCGCCCCCCAACCGCTCGCGAAACTCGTCGTAGAAGCAGACAGCCTCCACCAGGCAGCCGTTCGCCACCTCGAGGCGCGAATACGCAAACGGCGGCGCCGGCCGCCCGGTCGCGGGCAGGGACGCCGTGAGACCCGCCGCACCAAGCAACGCCGCGAGGAACCGGTTCGCCACGGGATTGATAAGGACCCGTTTTCCGGCGGTGTCGATCCACCACCGGTGCCGCCCGATTCCGCCGCGGGACGGAGCCCGCCCGAAGCCGAACGCTCCCCGCCGGCGCCCCGGGGCCGGCCCCGGCCCGTTTGACTCCCGGCCGCTCCGCACTGTATGCTCGCGCTTTTTCATGGCCGAGTTGTTCGACAAGAACCAGCGCATCAAGTCCGCCTTCCTGATCGGCGTGCAGACGCCCCGCCTGCCGCCCGGGGAGGGCGCGGAACTGTTGGCGGAGCTCGACGAGCTCGTGCGCAATATCGGTCTCTCCGTCATCGGCCGCGCCCTCGTCCATCTGCGCAAACCCAATCCGGCCTTCGTACTCGGGCGCGGCAAGGTGGCCGAGCTCATCGCGGCGGCCCGCGCCGCAGGCGCCGACGCCATCGTCATCGACGAGGCGCTTTCGCCCGCCCAACAGCGCAACTGGGAAATGGAGGCGCGCCTGGCGGTCCTCGACCGCCAGGAGGTGATCCTCGAGGTGTTCGCGGACCGCGCCCACACCCGCGAGGCCATGCTGCAGGTCGAACTGGCCCGGCAGGAGTACTTCCTGCCGCGTTTGAAACGCGCCTGGACCCATCTGTCCCGCCAGCGGGGCCGCGGTCTCCTCGGCGGCGAGGGCGAGACTCAGCTGGAACAGGACCGCCGCACCGTTCGGACCCGCATCGGCCACCTGCAACGCGCCCTGACCGAAGTGCGCCAGCAACGCGGGGTGCAGCGCCAGCGACGGCTGCGTGTGCCCGTCCCCACCTGCGCCATCGTCGGGTACACCAACGCCGGCAAATCCTGCCTCCTCAACCGGCTCACCGGCTCCCGGGTGCACGTCGAGGACCAGCTCTTTGCGACCCTGGATCCCACCACGCGCCAGCTTGTGCTGCCGAACAACCAGAAGCTGCTGCTCACCGACACGGTCGGTTTCATCCGCCGTCTGCCGCACGCGCTGGTCGAGGCGTTCAAAGCCACGCTCGAGGAAGTCGTTGTCGCCGATTTCCTGCTGCATGTGCTCGACGTCACCAATCCGAACGTCGCGCGCCACCAGGCCACCACGCTCCAGGTGCTGGCGGACCTGGGGGCGGACCGGAAGACGATCCTCACGGTCTTCAACAAGACCGACATCGCCGCCCCCGGCACGCTCGAATCGGTGCGCCTGTCCAGTCCCGGAGCGTATTTTGTCAGCGCCCGGACGGGCGCCGGCGTGGAGGAACTGGTGGCCCACTGCGCCGAACTCATCGCCCGGGAGTTCGGCGCCACCGAGCTGCTCGTGCCCCACGATCGTTACGACGTAATCGCCCGGCTCCACGAGGTTGGACACGTCCAGGCGCAGGACCTGCGCGACGACGGCATCCACATCCACGGGCGGTTTCCGGCTGCGCAATCCGCAATCTTTGCCCCCTACGTGGTCAACGGCCGGCCAGCGCCGCCGGTCGAGCCGCGTCCCGGATCTTGAAGAAAGGGTCGCCCGCGGCCGGGTGCTCCCGCCGGCCCTCCGGCTCTCCGGCCCGGACTCACGCCGCCCGCCGCCGGAGCCGACGTCGGTGCCAGAAGCCCAACAAAACCAGACCCAAACCGAGGAGCGCGGCCATCGGCGGCTCGGGCACGACCTCCAGCGCGAAAACCGTGTCCGCCCGTGCCCCCGTGGTGTTGTTGGGCGCGAACGGGCTGCCGATCACCAGAAAATGGTCGCCCACCATGACGCCGCTGCCATTGCGAACGCCGGCCGGCAGGGTCGGACCCATTCCCCAGGTATTGCTCGACGGATCGAAATAATAGAGCGCGCTGGAGGCCCCGGCATTGCCCGTGCCGACGGGGTTGCCTCCGAGCATAAACAGGTACGTGCCGTCGGCCGCCGTCGCGAATTGCGAGAAAGACGCGGGCAACTGCGCCATCGCCGTGCTCCATTGGTTGGTGCCTGGGGCATAGAATCCCGTCTGCCGTCCGTTCGTCAGATAAGCGCCGCCGCCGAGAACCGCCGCCGCCCCCCCGATCGATGGGAAAGGC
>JBJKRD010000550.1:0-2616 GCA_046704925.1 Opitutaceae bacterium
CCATGTTGTCGAAGGCAAGCATCCGGCGCCCATCCTGGGAGTCGACGCGGAACCAGAGATGGGCCCCGCGAATGCCCACCTGGTCCGTCTTCAGCCAAGCGCTAAAACGCAGGCGTTTGCCGCAAAAGTCGTCCGCCGCGCACATCTGCATCATGCCGCAGAAACCATCGCCGGGGATCGGCGATTCGACCGAGGCCACGTACGCGCTCGGCTGCCCGTCATGGGTCACCGTGTGATCGACGCCGACGACGTAGGCGTTGGGGACGCTGCCGTTCTTCATCCAGCCGGCGGGGGGCTTGTCCCCGACGTCCGTCGGTGGGGTGCCGGAAGGCGGCTGGGCCAGGGCGGGCCGCGTCAGGCTCACGGCCGTGATGAGGCCGAGTGCGGCGAGGCTGGCAAGTGTGCGGCTGAAGGTGGAGGGCTGGCCGGCGATGATCATTTGGATTCTCCGTTTGAAGCGGCTTTTTGATTCGATGATTGCCAACGCGACCGGAAGGCGGCGGGGATTGTGCATCACGCCAAGCACCTTCAGCAGCGTCAAACCGTAGACGCGGCGGTCCACGCTTCTCAAATGGGTGACCACGTATTCGTCGCAGGCGATCTCGCAGTCGTCCCGGGCGGCGCGCGCGGCGATCCAGGCCAGAGGATTGAACCAGTGCAGCACGGTCGCGGCCCGGATCAGGGCGTGGGCGGCAAGGTCCCCATGCCGGCAGTGGCCCAGCTCGTGCGCGATCACCAGCCGCAATTCGTCGTCCGTCAGATGTTCGTCGAAGTGAGGCGGAACCAACAGCACCGGCCGGGTCAGACCGTGCACGGCGGGCGCCGGCACGAGATCGGTGACCATCACCCTGTCGATCGCGGTCCCGAGTTCACCGCCCACCCGGGCGATCAGCGCGGTCAGCCGGGGACTCACCTCGGTGGAGGCGTGACGCAGGCGCCGCCGGAAAGCGCACCAAGTTTGAATTCGGGCGCCCGCCAGCAGGAGCATGCCCGCGAACCAAGCCAGTGGGAGCCATTTCGCGGCGCGCCGCGCCAACAGCGCAAATGTCGCGGAAGCTTGACCCAGGCCCGCCGCCTTGGCGGGCGGGCTCGCGCGGCGCGGGGCGTTCGCCGCGATCGCCGCAGATGCCGTGGCGGCAGCGGTGGGCATCGTCGCGGGCATATCCAGCCGGAGCGGAACGCCGAGACTCCACGGCACCGGGGCGCTGACGGGAATCAGCAGTCGCACCGCCACCACGATCCAAGCCCAGAACATGACACGCCCGCCGGCCCGCCCTCGTAATCCCCACCGGAGAAGGAGGAACAAAACCACCAGCAGACTCGCCCGCCACGACGCGTCGCAGACGGCGCCGAAAATCTGGTCCAGGAGGTTCATTTCTTGCCCTTCTTCGCCTGCAGCAATTGTTCGAGCTCACGAATCTCAGCAGCGGTCAGGTCCGCCCGCTGGCAGAAATGCAACACCAACCCGCCCGCCGCGCCTTGGAACACCCGGTTCAGAAAAGATTCGCTCTCCATCCGCACGCAATCCTCGCGCGGGACGCGGGCAGTGTAGGTGAAAGCCCGGCCTTCGCGGGAGACGGCCAACACGCGTTTGCGAGCGAGCCGCGTCAGAAAGGTATTCACAGTTTTCGGCTTCCATCCATGACCCGGCGGGAGGCCTTGGAAGACCTCGCTTGCCGTCAGCGGCGCTCGGGCCCAGACGACATTCATGACCTCCCATTCGGCCGCACTGATCTTGGAGCGCATAATTCTTACAGTTGTAGGACACAGATCCTACAAATGTAAGATGTCAAGCCGTCATTTCCCGAATCGGCGGAGAACCGAGGCCCGAAATCCCCAAGAACACTTCCTCCCGGCTCGTCGAGGTGACCGAACGAGGCCAGATTCGACCGAGAGATTTTTCCGCCGCGCTGGTCGCGGTCGGCAAAAATGCCGGTCCCGCTCCCCGGCACCCTTTCACTTGCAATTCTTCGCCCAAGTCTGGTTGTTTTCACGCCATGAACCGCGAGCGCTCGCTGCAGCGACTGGCTGACGCGGCCGCCACCTGGGACGTGCTGGTGATCGGCGGTGGCGCCACCGGCCTCGGGGTCGCGGTCGATGCGGCGACGCGGGGCTATCGCACGGCGCTCGTCGAACAGCACGATTTTGCCAAGGGAACGTCGAGCCGCAGCACCAAGCTCGCCCACGGCGGCGTGCGTTACCTGCGCAGCGGCGAGATCGGCCTCGTGCGCGGCGCCCTCCGCGAGCGCGGGCTGCTCGCGCGCAATGCCCCGCACCTCGTTCGGCGGCGCGGCTTCGTGATCCCTGTCTATCGTCGACTCGACCTGCCGCTTTACGGCTTCGGCCTCAAGGCGTATGAGCGGCTCTCGGGCCACCTCAGTTTCGGCGCTTCTCGGCGGCTCTCTGTCACGGAAACCCGACGCCTGCTCCCCACGGTGAAATCCGACGGATTGCGCGGCGGCGTGCTCTACTTCGATGGCCAGTTCGACGACGCCCGCCTCGCGCTGATGCTGGCGCGGACCGCCGACGACCACGGCGCCGCAGTCCTCAATTACGCGCGGGTCGGGCGCCTGCTGAAGGAGGACGGACGCATCGCCGGCGCGGAGGTGGTCGACC
>JBJKRD010000551.1:0-11858 GCA_046704925.1 Opitutaceae bacterium
CGGCCTGGGCCGTGGTCTGGCTGCTCCTCCTGCCCACGGCATGCTCCACGCTCCCGACCCGGGACACGTCGGCATGGATCACCTATGCGCCGCCGGCGCCGTTGCCGGCGGACACACCGCGCCTGCAACGCAACCGTCAGGTGTTTGAGTGGGCGTGGCGGACGGTCGACACCTATTACTACGATGCGGGTTTCCATGGCGTCGATTGGGTGGCCGCCCGCGCGCGTCACCAGGCGGCGGCCGAGGGGGCGGCCGACGACGACCAACTCTACCGGACGATCAACGCCATGCTGGGCGAGCTCGGCGACAGCCACACGTTTGCGCTCTCCCCGCGGGCGGTCGCGGAGCAGCGGGAGCAGCGCTGGGTGTGGATCGGGCTGGATTACGCCCTGTTGAAGGGATCGCCCGACCGGGTTGTCGTCACCGGTGTCTGGCCGGGCGGCGCGGCCGCAGCGGCCGGCGTCCGGCCGGGCTGGATCCTCGCCAGCTGCAACGGCGGCGGGGCTCGCAGGTATCTGCCGAAGGTGCGCCTGGAGGACGGACAGCGGGTCGCCTGTGTTTTTCTCGACGAAAGGGAACAGGCCCACGATCTGGACCTGGTGGCGCGGCCCGTCGCGCGGCCACCGGTGTGCCAGGCGCGGCTGCTGCCCGGCGGGGTCGTGTACCTGCGCTTCGATCAGTTCAAATATCCCGAGGCCCGCTGGCTGTACGCCGAAGTCCGCGCCCACCTGTCCGCGCCCGCTCTGATCCTGGACCAGCGCTACAATACCGGTGGCGACGTGGTTTATCTGTCCTATATCGCCGGATTGTTCCTGCCCCGGGACCGGCTGCTGGGCACGGCGGTGAAGGCCGGGCTGCCAGCGCGCGACATCGATTCCCGGCGACCCCTCTTTGCCCCGCGCTACCGTGGCCGGCTGGCGATCATCGTCTCCTATGAGTCCGCCAGCGCCGCGGAAATCTTCACCTACGCGCTGCGGCACTACCGGCACTGCGTGGTGGTCGGCCAGCGGACGGCCGGGCATGTGCTGAACGCCTTCCAGGGCGCGCTGCCCGACGGCGGGCGCCTCAGCATCAGCATCCGGGACTTCCGCACCCCGGCCGGTGCCCGCCTCGAGGGCCGGGGCATCGAGCCGGACATGACGGTAGAATACCAATTGAACGATATCCGGGCGGGGATCGATCCCGGCATTGTCGACGCGCTCTGGGCGTTGCGCAATCTGCCGGGCCCGTCCGGGTCATGACCGGACTCCCCTTTCCCATGGCCAAACGCAAAAAGGACAACCGACAGACCGAACTCCCGCTCGGCGCCGACGAAGGCGGGGCCGCCAGGCCGCCGGCCGCCCGCCAGGCCCGCGCGGAAACTGCCGCCGGTGCCGTCGCCTCCGGTCGCGCACCCGCAAAGGCCCCCGACAAGAAGCGGGGCGGCGGGCTGAAGAATCATGCGCCGGCGCCGCTCGCCCAGCATTATCGCAACTGGTTTCTCGAATACGCCAGCTATGTCATCCTCGACCGTGCCGTGCCGCACCTCGACGACGGACTCAAGCCGGTCCAGCGCCGCCTGCTGCACACCCTTTGGGAGATGGACGATGGCCGTTTCCACAAGGTGGCGAACGTCGTCGGCGCGACCATGCGCTTCCATCCCCACGGCGACGCCTCCATCGAGGCGGCGCTGGTCGGCCTCGCCCAGCGGGGTCTGCTGGTGGAGCCGCAGGGCAATTTCGGCAATCTGTTCACGGGCGACGGTGCCGCCGCCGCCCGCTACATCGAGGCGCGGGTCACGCCGTTCGCGCGCGAGGTCGTCTTCAACCCCAAGACCACGCAGTGGCAGTTGAGCTACGACGGGCGGGCCCGCGAGCCGGTCACGCTCCCGGTCAAATTTCCGCTCGTGCTGACCGAGGGCGCCGAGGGCATCGCCGTGGGGCTCGCCACCCGGATCCTGCCGCACAACTTCAACGACCTGTGCCGCGCCGCGGTCAATCACCTGCAGGGAAAAACCTTCCGCATCTACCCCGATTTTCCCACCGGCGGCATCGCCGATTTTTCGGAATACAACGATGGGGAACGCGGCGGCAAGGTGAAGGTGCGGGCCCGCATCGAGTCCCGCAGCAAGTACCTGCTCGCCATCACGGAGATTCCCTACGGCACCACCACCTCGTCGCTCATCGACTCGATCCTCGCGGCCAACGCCAAGGGCCGCCTCAAGGTGAAACGGGTCGACGACAACACCGCCGACGCCGTCGAGATCCTCGTCCACCTGCCGCAGGGGAGCGATCCCGACCAGGTGATCCAGCAGCTCTACGTTTTCACCGACTGCCAGGTCACGCTTTCGCCCGCAGCCTGCGTGATCGAGGACGACAAACCCGTGTTTCTTGGCGTGCGGGAGATCCTCAAGCGCAGTGTCGACCGCACCCGGGCCCTCCTCAAACAGGAGCTCGAGATCCGGCTCGCCGAACTCGAACAGCAGTGGCACTGGGATTCGCTGGAGCGGATCTTCATCGAGGAGCGCATCTACCGGCGCATCGAGAAAGCGAAGACGTGGGAGAGCGTTTTGGCGGAGATCCGCGAGGGCCTGCAGCCGTTTGTCAAACCGCTCCGGCGGCCGGTGACCGACGACGACCTGGTGCGCCTGACCGAGATCAGGATCAAGCGCATCTCCGCCTACAACCGCTTCCAGGCCGACGAGCAGATCGCAAAAATCGAGGCGGAGATCAAGGAGGTGAAACACCACCTGAAGAACCTCACGCCGTATGCCATCCGCTGGTTCGAAACCCTGGCGGAAAAGTACGGGAAGGGCCGCAAGCGGCGCACCCAGTACGACGAGATCGAGCAGATCCGCGCCGCCGAGGTCGTGTCCGCCAACCAGCGGCTCTACGTCAACCGCGAGGAGGGTTTCATCGGCCTGAACTGGCGCAATCACGAGTTCGTGCAGGAATGCAGCATCCTCGACGACGCGTTGGCCATCATGGCGGATGGGTCGATGAAGGTCGCGCGGGTGGGCGACAAGGTCTTCATGGGCCCCGGCATCCTGCACTGCGCGGTGTTGCCGAAGGACGGCGACCCGAACGTCTACACCATGGTCTATCAGGACAAGGCCACCGGGAAGGCCTTTGCGAAAAAGTTCCGCATCGGCGGCGTGACGCGCGACAAACTCTATCCGCTGGTGAAGACCCCGGGTTCCCGCGTCGTTTATCTGGAGGTCAGCCCGAACGAGAAGGCGGTGGCGGCGAAGCTGCACAACTAGCTCGACGGCCGCAGCCGGGCGCGGATCCGCGAGTTGGAATTCGACCTGACGCGGGTGCCGGTGAGCAACCGGTCGGCCAAGGGGCTGACGGTGACCAGGTGGCCGGTGAAGGACGTGAAGCGCGCGGACCTGGCGCTGACGCCGGGTTGAACGGACGCGGACGCCCCGGATTCTGATGGCCCGGCGGACTGGCGGCGCCTAGCTTTTGAGGTTGCCATGAACCGCCTGCTGCCGGTCCTCCTGCTCGGCTTCGTCCTGTCTGGGCTCCGCGCCGCCGACGCTGCGCCGCCGGTCAATCCGGTCCTCCTGCACCAAGCCTGGCCGGCGTCGTGGATTGCCCATCCGACGGCGCCGGCCTGCGAGTACGGGGTCTTCCATTTCCGCAAGTCCTTCGACCTCGTGGCGCGTCCCGGCCGGTTCGTGTTCCACGTGTCGGCCGACAACCGGTACCGTCTGTTCGTCAATGGCACGTCGGTCTGCTTCGGCCCGGCGCGCGGGGATCTCTTTCACTGGCGGTTCGAAACCGTCGACATTGCGCCGTGGCTCAAGGCGGGCCGGAATGTGATCGCCGCCGTGGTCTGGAATTTCGGCCAGCTCAAGCCGGCCGCCCAGATCAGCCTGCGGACGGGCTTGATCATCGCCGGCGACTCGGCCGCCGAGCAAGTCGTGAACACCGACCGCAGTTGGAGGGTGGTCCAGGACGCCGCCTATTCGCCGGAGGGCACGACACCGCATCCCCTCAACACGTTCATGGTCGTGGGCCCGGGCGAACGGGTCGACGGCCGGGCCTATCCATGGGGCTGGCAGGAGCCCGGCTATGACGACCGCCACTGGCTGCAACCGCAGATGATTGCGCTCGGATTCCCCCACGGCGCGGGGACCGATGTCACTTGGTGGCTGGTGCCGCGGAGCATTCCCATGATGGAGGAAAGACCGCAGCGCCTGGCCGCCGTGCGGCGCGCGCAGGGCGTCGACGTCGATCCGGCCTTTCTCCTCGGGCAGGCACCGCTGACGATCCCGGCCCATACCACCGCCTCGATGTTGTTGGACCAGTCGTTTGAAACCAACGCCTATCCGCAGCTGCATCTTGGCGGCGGGCGGGGCGCCTCGGTGCGGTTGATCTACAGCGAAGCGCTGGTGGACGCGCAGGGGGAAAAGGGCGACCGCAACGACGTCGCCGGCCGCGAGATCGAGGGCGAGAGCGACGTCTTCCTGCCCGACGGCGGCGCCGACCGCGTGTTCAGCACCCTGGGGTTCCGGACCTACCGCTATGTCCAGATCACGGTTGAGACCGCCGACGAACCGCTGACGCTGCGGGATTTCCACGGCAACTTCACCGCCTATCCCTTCCGGGAGCGGGGCGCCTTCTCCTGCGACGACGCCCGGCTTTCGGACATCTGGAAGGTCGGATGGAGGACGGCGCGCCTGTGCGCCTACGAAACCTACTTCGATTGCCCCTACTATGAGCAGATGCAATATGTGGGGGACACGCGCATCCAGGCGCTGGTGTCGCTCTATGTCGCGGGCGACGACCGGCTGATGCGCAACGCCATCGAGCTGTTTGACCAGTCGCGCATCGCCGAAGGGCTCACCCAGAGCCGGGTGCCGTCCTCGTCGCCCCAGGTCATCACCACGTTTTCGCTCTATTGGATCGACATGGTGCACGACTACTGGATGCACCGGGACGATCCGGCGTTCGTCGCCGCCCGCCTGCTGGGCGTGCGGGACGTCCTCGACTGGTTCGAACAGCGCGTCGATCCGCGGACCGGCATGCTGGGGCCGCTGCCGTTCTGGAGCTTTGTCGACTGGCCGGACGAATGGCCGTGGGACAACGCCAAGCACTATGGGGGGCAACCGGACGGGGTCGTGGAGGGAGGATCGTCCATCCTGACCCTGCACCTGGCCTGCTCGTTGGCGGATGCAGCAGACTTGTTCGACGCGTTTGGCCGTGCGGCGAGGGCCCGGCAATGGCGCGAGCTGGCGCAGCGCCTGCGGACGGCGACGCGGAAGGCCTGCTGGGACGAGACCCGGCAGCTGTTCGCCGACACGCCGGCGCGCCAGAGCTTCAGTCAGCACGCCAACGTGCTGGCCGTGTTGTCGGGCTGCGTGTCCGGAGACGAGGCCCGGGCGCTGCTGCACCGGATCAATACGGGAAAGGGTCTCGTCCAGTGCACCCAGTATTTCCGGTTTTATCTGTTGCGGGCGATGAAGGCCGCCGGCTTGGGCGACCAGTACGTTTCGATGCTGCAGCCTTGGCATGAGATGCTGGCGAAGGGTCTGACCACGTTTGCCGAGCGGCCGGATCCCACGCGCAGCGACTGCCACGCCTGGAGCGCTTCGCCCCTCTACGAATTCCTCGCCACTGTGTGCGGCATCGAGCCGGATTCGCCGGGTTTCAAGACCGTCAGAATCGAACCGCATCTGGGCTACCTGACCCGCGTCGAGGGCACCGTGCCGCACCCGATGGGCGACATCCGGGTGGCGCTGCACCGCGCCGGCCAGGGCATCCAAGGGGAAGTGACCCTGCCCGCCGGGCTCACTGGGCGTTTTCTGTGGCAGGGCCGCACGGTGGCCCTGCATGAGGGTACCCAGGCCGTCCGTATCGATACCGGCTCGCCGATCGGTGGAGCTCCCTGATCGGTAGGCCTTTGACGGGAGGCGCCAGAAGTTCAGCCGCTGTCTGAAAGAAAAGCGCGGGGCGCCGCCGGTCTTTCGGACGCAGAAGCGTGATTCGTCACGGGCCACCGGATCAATTTGTGCGTTCCCCTGATGCGTCTGCGGACTAACGCGCCAAGTGACTGCCGCAATGCCCAATGGCGATCTTCTGTTTGCCAGGTTACCTGCCGGGCGCTGGCTCGCGCAACTCGTAGTGGACGTAATCCACGTCCACGCTGCCCCCGTTCGGGCCATAGCAATACACGGCCGGTCGTGCACCTTTCCACTTGGCGAACTTGAGCGTCGCGTCGACTTCGGTGTCGACAAAGGTCCGGCCATCGCGGCTGTAGAACAGACGGGCCTTCGGTCCGACGTAGGTGCCCCGGAGCCAGATCTCATCGCCGGCGAGCGGCGGGCCTTCGCCGCCGGTCCAGACGACGCGGCGCTCACCGTCCGTCTGCGCCACGCCGACCCAGGAGAACCGGTCGCCGCTCATGAAGGCGAATCCCGCCTCCTGGCCGTCGGCCATCGCCCGGGTGTCGAGTTTGACGTCGATTGTGCCCGTCTCGCCCCACAGTTCTTCGGTCAGGGTATTGTAGGCGCGGGCCAGGTTGTCGGCAGGCAGCGCGGTGAGGCGCAGCCAACCGGGCCGGGCGTTCAACGACCACGCGGCGTCGACGGGATTGTGATTCCACTGCCACAGGGGAGCGAGTTCCGGGCCGTCGAAATCATCGCTGCGCCGCGGATGCCGGATCGGGTAGGCGTGGCCGACGTCGGGCTTGGCCCAGTGCGCGACCGGCTGCCCGTGGTCGCCGAAGACGGGCCAGTCGTCCGGGCCCCAGGTGACCGGCAGCAGATGGGTGACGCGCCCAAGAAAACCGGTGGACTTGAAGGCCACGAACCACCAGTGGCCGTTGGCCAGTTCCACCAGGGCCCCCTGATGCGGGCTGCCGTCGGGCAGCACCTCGCGGCGCTCGTAGGGTCCGTGAATGTCCCGGGAGCGCAGCACCGTCTGGCCGCCTTTTTCCACGCCACCCTCCGGCAGCGAGATGTAATACCAGCCCTGGTGTTTGAAAAGCTTCGGACCCTCGGCCACCGGGCCACGGTAGATCTCCACGCCGTCATCGAGCAGGCGGGTGCCGTCCGGACTCATCCGATGCAGGATGAGCGGGCCCGCACCCACGCGGCTGTGCACGAGATAGGCTTTGCCGTCGTCGTCCCAAAAAGGACAGGGATCCTCCCAGCCGTCGACCGCCTTGACCGTGACGGTGTCCGACCAGGGACCCGCGGGCCGGCGGGCATGCCACATGAAGAGGCCGTCGTGCGGCGTGCAGACAAAGACGTAGTAGACGCCGTCGTGGTACCGGATCGTCGGCGCCCACGGGCCCTGGGCGTAGCCGTCCAAGGTGTCGTATTTCGGGCTCATCGTGAGCCGGTGAAACACCTGGCCCAGATACTCCCAGTTCACCAGATCGCGCGAATGCAGGACCTGCATGCCGACAAAATGGAAGTCCGACGCGACCAGGTAGAAATCGTGGCCCACGCGGATGACGTCCGGATCGGAGAAATCCGCGGGCAGGATGGGGTTGCGGTAGGTGCCGTCGCCCTGGTCCCCCCAAGGGAGTGGCGGCACCGGCTGCGCACCGATGCCGGGTCGCACCATCAAGGCGGCCAAACCAAGCGTCGCGAGCACGAGCAGGCGGGGCTTCGTCGTCATAAGGTGAACAGAATCTCGACGCCTTGGCCCTCAAGCCGCGGCGCGGAATCCCGCGCCGACGGCGACGCTAGTCGACATCGGTACGAAAGGGCGAGGCGGGCAGGCCGGCGGCATTGAACAAGTTACCCTCGGGCACATTGGCCCAGGCGTAGCGGACCGCCACCGGGCGCGGCACGTCGTCGGCCGACACCGCCACCGTGTCGCCTTGGATTTTCGCCTGGGCCGGATGGAACACCTTGTCGGCGCCGGCGATGGTAAAACCAACGAGCGGTCCGCCCTTGGCGACGAGACCGCCGCCGAGGTGGCGGAAATGCAGCACAATGCGGTCGCCCGCCACCTGCATCGATGCGTAGGCGGGACCGGAGTATTCAATATGCTCTTTGTAGGCCAGCGCGCGGGCGGCCAGCGCCAACCGCGCGCCGACCGGCTGTTTGTGCGCCGGATGGATGTTGTTGGCGTCACCGCAGTCGATCGTCACCACCATGGCCGTGTTGTGAGTATGCTGCCAGGTGAGAAACTGGGCTTCGCGGATTTCCGGTGTCATGTCCTTGAAGGGCGCGATCTGCACGAAGAGGAAGGGAAAGTCGCCCTCGCCCCAGGCGCGCCGCCAGTCGGCGATCAGGGCGGGAAACAGGGTCCGATACTGGCGTTCGCGGCCGACGTTGTTTTCCCCCTGGTACCAGATGACCCCGCGGATGGCGTACGGCTGCAGCGGCGCGATCATGCCGTTGTAGAGCGCGCCGGGGACTTGGGGGCTGTCGCGGTAGTCGGCCGGCGGATTGGGCACCGCGGGCGCGCCCAGCCGCGTCGATGGATGGCGCAGCCACTCGCCCGCCAGGGAGACCGGCGCCCCGGCGCGGGGCGAGGTCGGCACGAGCTGCAGCGGGTGGCCGTCGCCCCAAATGCCACCGTTGCCGCCGGTGTCGAGAACGCGCACGGCGATCACGTTCCGCCCGGGGTGCAGCACGTCGGCCGGAACCCGGTAGACGCGGGGTACCCGCCAGCCGGCCGTGGCCCCCACGCGAACGCCGTTGACCCACGTTGTGTCCGAATCGTCGATGGCGCCGAGTCGCAGCTCAGCTTTGGTCCCGGCCCATGTGTCCGGCAACTCCACGGTCTTGCGGAACCAGACGACGCCATCGAAATCCGGCAGGCCCGTTTCCTCCCACACCGCGGGCAGTTGCGTGGTCGTCCAGCCGGCGGGCTCGAAGCCCAGGGCGCTCCACGGCGTCCCCGCCACCGAACCCGGATCGTTGGCCTCGAACCAACGGTCCAGTTTCCGTGCGTAGTCGTAGGTGCCTGCATGGATCTCGGCCCGCGCCTCCTCGATCTGGGAGACCGCCCCGGAGAAATCCGGCATCCCGCGCAGGGTTTCCAGGCTGGTCCAGGATTCGGCCGGGGTTCCGCCCCACGAGCTGTGGATAAGACCGATCGCCACGTGCCGCGCCTGCCAGAGGTCGCGGGCGAAGAAGTAGCCGACGGCGGTGAAATCCGCGGCGGTCTGCGGCGAGCAGACCACCCAGCGGCCCTCGACGGCCGCGGCCGGCGCGAGCGCGGGATGTTGCGCCACCAGGAACTGCCGGATCTGCGGGTAGTGCGCCGCCGCCACCTCCTGCTGCCAGTTTGTGATCAGCGGTTGCCCTTCGCGGGGCCCGAGCTGGCGCTCCATATTGGACTGCCCGCTCGCCAGCCAGACCTCCCCGACGAGGACATTGGTGATGGTGACCTCTGCCGCCGGCCCGGTGATGGTCATCGTGTAGGGTCCGCCGGCGGGCAACGGCGGCAACCCGACGAGCCAGAGCCCGTTCTTGGTGGTCGCGGACGCCGTGCGACCGGCTATCTTTACCGTGATCCGGTCGCCATCGCTGGCGGTTCCCCAGACCGGCACCTCCCGCCCCTGCTGGAGGACGGCGTTGTCGGAAAACAGCGGGTTGGGTTTGAGGGCGGCCCGGGCCGGCAGAAGACCGGTCAGCATTGCCGCCGCGCCAAGCAAGAGCGGGGACAGTCTCATCGTGTCAAAAAATGTGGGCCCAGCCGGGGTAGACAAGTCGCCTTTGCCCATGGGCTCGCGGAATCCGTTGGTATCCTTTAATGAAGCCCGCACGCCGTGCGGGCGACGTCGGGCCGGCACTAGACCAGCCATCCGGCGTCGAGTTCCGCACCGGCGCAAGGATGCTTGGGTCCCGGAGGTTGCGCGCGCCCCGGAGACCCGGAGGTTTTCTAGGGCTGGACCGCCGTCAGTTTCAGGGCCCAATCCTCGTTCGAAGGAAACGACGGCAGCGTGATTTGTCCCCAGACATTGGCCTGCACGCGGCCATCGCCGGCCGGACGCCAGTGACCGTTGCGCGGATCAAACCATTCGGCCCGGTAGATTCCGTCGGAATTGGCGCCGCGCACCACGCTTTGTTCCGGGCAGTCCTGCTCGAAATAGACGAGGAAGAGCCGGCTGTCCGGCGTGCGCGCGCAATAGGCCCAGCCGGTGAACCCCTTGGTCTCGTGCGTTTCGCTGGGTGACACCAGATTGGCGTCGGGCACCAGGTCCCGGTAGCGGTCCCCGGCGGAAAGCGCGAACTCCCGCAGGTAACGCATCTGGTTCGCCGAGTTCCACAGAAACGCCTGCCACATGAAGGGGTCGGATCCGGGCTCGATGTCGGCGCCCCAGATGCCCTCGGCACCATACACGTGGCCGGCGAAGCCGCCGGACAGGAAACTGCCGTACATGCCGGACCGGACGTCGCGGTCGTCGGCTGGCGTGCCGCCCGGGGCGCCGTATTTGTAGGGCGGGTAGCGTTTGTCGGCCATGCCGGCGTAGTACGGCTCGCCGTTCAGGGCCGGGCGCGCCGGGCGCGCGTGAAAGATCTGCGTCAGGTACCAGTAGGCGTCGTGCTCGCGCAGGTTGCCGATCTGGTGAAACGTCAACCAGTGATTCTGGTCCGGCCCGCCGAAGTTCAGGAGGCTGGAGACCGAGCTGTTGCACGAGACCAGGGTGCCGAAGGGTGGGCGGCCGTATTTTTCAATCACCAGGTTGGCCGCCGCGTTGAGCTGCCGGGTGGAGGCGGTCATCTGCGGGTAATCGTAGTGCACCGGGCTGAGCAGGCAGTTGTTGGCCTGATAGCGGCTCCAGACGTATTCGATGTAGCGGGTGTAGGAATCCGGCCAGGCGTAATACTTCGCCCAACACGAGGTCAGGTCCCGCCGCGCCACCTCGATCATCGGGATGATGCCGTGCACGTTGAGGTAGTCCACCTTCCGGTCCAGGTATTGGAAATAGGCGGGGTTGATGCGGTCGACGTCCGGGAAGATTTGCTCGAAGCCGGGCACCTTGCCGGGGAAGAGAAACGCCCGGCCTCCTTCGTTGCTCATGTCCTTGGCGCGCCAGCCGGGGCGGGGGCGGTGGTTCGCAATGTCGCCCTGGTTTACCCAAGCCGAGCGCACTCCCCGGCCGGCCTTTTGGTCGATCCAGATTTCCCAGGGCTGCCCGTCGTCCGCCCAGTTGGGGAACGCGGCGATGATCGCGACCGCGTTGAATCCCTGCTGTTGCCGGAAGCGGACGTAGTCCTTGAAGCCCGCGTCCGGGCCGATGGGGCGCTCCCGGTCGTCGTCGTACCATTTGAAGCGGTTCGTCGCCGCCGCATACCAGGTGTCACCCAGGAGGAAGAATGGCGTGCCGTCGGCGTACTCGAACGCATGCCCGTTGGGCGTGGCCCGGATCAATCCCCGCCGCAGCGGGTTCGCCGCCTTGTCCGCCTCGCTCCAGGCGCCCGCGGTGAATCCGCCCGTGTGCCCGACCAGGCCGGCGTCGTCCTGGTTCGAGCCGCTGCGCCAGGTCCAGGCACCCGGTGCGGTGGCCAGCACGCGCACCCGGAAGACGTCGCCGCCATCCCAGAAGCCGTAGCAGCGGCGCGCAAAGCCGGGGCCCTGCAGGTCGACCCAGACCGTCACCTCCGTGTAGGGGTTCGGGTAGGCCTTCTGCGCGTGAAAAGTCAGTTCCACCTTCTCCCAGACATGGACCTCGGCGCGGACGGGGTGCAGGTTGAGGAGGCCGCCCAGGGCCAGGGCGAGGAGGAGCCGGGGTTTCATGCCGTCACTGTCCCGGGCGGCCGTGGAGGCGTCAAACGGTAAGCGGTCCCCGGGGGCGGCGGGGTTCCGGAGTATTCCCCGCGGATTTGCGGTAACATTTTTCCCGTCGCACGATTTGTCTCTCTGCCCCGCCCGGGCCCGACCCGTGGGGATTATGTCGCCAGC